>JACYMF010000007.1 GCA_015272165.1 Cyanobacterium sp. T60_A2020_053 | reverse complement strand
CGATTTTTTTGTTGGTTCGTTTACATCCCCCGTTGATTTCAGTGGGTATTTTTTTTGTTGAGAAATTCAACGGGGGTCTTTCACTCACATTTCAAGATAATTATTCCACTATTAAACCCCAGTTCGGGATAAAATTTTCGGTGTTGTAAAGGTGTCAGGTATCAGTTGTTAGGTATTAGGTGAAAGAATTGACAAAAAATATATCTTAATTAATTTTTCCAGTTCAATTTTTGGGTCGAATTATATCATCGTCTGAAAATTACACCTGAAACCTGCAACCTGAAACCTGAAACCTACCCTTATCACGCAACAGACAAAGTAATATTAAAATCAAAACAGTATTTTTTGAAAATTTTTTATGGCTAACAAACTTCTTAATTCTCAAAGTCTTTATCTTCGTAAACACGCCCATAATCCTATAAGTTGGTATCCTTGGGGGGAAGAAGCCCTCAAGAAAGCCAAACAAGAGAATAAACCAATTTTTCTCTCCATTGGTTACTCTAGCTGTCATTGGTGTACCGTTATGGAAGGGGCGGCTTTTAGCAATCAGACTATTGCTGATTATCTTAATAATAATTTTGTTGCTATCAAAGTGGACAGGGAAGAGCGCCCAGATATTGACAGCATCTATATGCAGAGTTTACAAATGATGACTGGGCAAGGAGGATGGCCTTTAAATATTTTCCTTTCTCCTGATGATTTTGTTCCCTTTTATGGTGGTACTTATTTTCCCGTAGAAGCGCGCTATGGAAGACCGGGTTTTTTACAAATTTTAGAATCTCTTCATAATTTTTATCATAATGATAAAGAAAAACTCAGCGCCCTTCAACAAGAAATTATGGGAATTTTAACCCAAAATAATAACTTAATTCCTAATAGTGAAACTTTATTAAATTCTACTTTTTTAGAGATAGGATTAAATAAAAATAGCGACATTTTAGCAAGGAATGATTATAATAGCCCACGTTTTCCCATGATTCCCTATGCTAATGCTACTTTAGTTAACAGTACCACCACTCCCAGCGCCCTTCCCCTAGCCCTAGAAAGGGGTTTAGCCTTAGCTAATGGAGGAATTTATGACCATGTAGGAGGCGGTTTTCATCGCTATACTGTTGATGCTACTTGGACTGTGCCTCATTTTGAAAAAATGCTCTATGATAACGGTTTAATCATGGAATTTTTAGCAAATTTATGGGCAAGGGGCGAAAAACAATCTCAATTTAAAATTGTTATTGATGGTATTTTTACATGGTTAAAACGAGAGATGGGCGCTAATCAAAGTTATTTTTATAGCGCCCAAGATGCTGATAATTTTGCAACTTCTGATGATGAAGAACCGGAAGAAGGTGATTTTTATGTTTGGCATTATCTTGATTTAAAAGAAATTATTACTGAGGAAGAATTAGGCAAATTAGAGCAAGTTTTTACAGTTAGTAAACATGGTAATTTTGAATCTAAAAATGTTTTACAGAAGAAGCCAGATCAAGAGTTAAATTCTGAAATACAATTAATTTTAGCTAAATTATTTACTTATCGTTATGGACAACAACCAGAGAAATTAACTTATTTTCCCCCGGCGCGTAACAATACTGAAGCTAAAACTATGGAATGGTTGGGGCGTATTCCCCCAGTTACAGATACTAAAATGATTGTGGCTTGGAATAGTTTAATGATTTCTGGTTTGGCGCGCGCCTATGGAGTTTGGCAAGAGTCAAAATATCTTGATTTAGGGGTATCAACTGCAAGATTTATTTTAGAAAATCAATGGCAAAATAATCGTTTATACCGTTTAAATTATGATGGTAATGTTAGCATTTTTGCTCAATCGGAAGATTATGCTTTTTTCATTAAAGCCTTACTAGATTTACAACAAAATAGTTTAAATCAAGATAATTATTGGTTAAATAAAGCTATCAAGGTTCAAGAAGAATTTGATCATTATTGCTATGATCAAGAAAAAGGCGGTTACTATAATAATAGTTTCGATCAAAGTGATGATTTATTGATTAAAGAAAAGGGTTATTTAGATAATGCTACCCCTTCAGCTAATGGTGTTGCCATTACTAACTTAATTCGTTTGGGCTTATTTACCGATGATTTAAAATACTTCGATCAAGCTGAAAAAAGTTTACAGTTATTTAGTAAAGTCATGGCAGAAAGTCCTTTAAGTTGTCCCAGTTTATTTGTGGCATTAAAATGGTTTTTATCAGGTAGCAGTGTCAAAAGTAATGCTAGTGTATTAACAGAATTAAATCAACTTTATATACCTACATTTGTCGCACGAATGGACGATAACTTACCTAATAATAGTATTGGTTTAGTTTGTCGTGGTTTATCTTGTTTAGAACCAGCAAAAAATAAAGCCCAAATTATTGAGCAATTATCCATTTAACAATAAATAGGAGTTGCTGAAAAAGTATTTTTGGTTTTGCTGGGGAAGAGGGAAAAGGAAAGAGTCCAAAATACTTATACATCAAGTTCGGATAATTAGTTATAAATACATTATCTCTTCGCACTTTACCCACCGTGTAATGAATTAAACGGAACCAACAGTTTTTAGTTCAATTTATTGAACTAAGATATTGATATTACTAATTTGTAAGTGACCAAACGGACTTGATATTAAATCAATGTTTTAGGCACAATAAAACCTTAAAAACGTGCCAAAAAAAGCCTTTTGTCTTTGAAAATGCTTGTATTTCTTTCTTCCCTATGTTAAATCATTAATTCTAAATTCTACATTCTAAATTCCCTTCACTACTTTTTCAGCACCCTCTCATTAAATCCAGCGCCCTCCGCACCACTTGAAAATCAGCATGGGGAGAGTTTCCATTTTCCGTAATATAACGCTTCCATAGTTTTGTGCCGGGTTGCCCTGCAAAAATTTGTAATAAATGGCGCATTATAGTGTTTAATTTTATGTTTAAAGCGCATTTTTTGTCAACATAATCCGCTAAATTATTAATGATGTCTTCTCGACTGAGAATAGGGGATAAATCACCATAAATTTGTTGATCCACTTGAGCCATTAAATAAGGGTTATCACAGGCAATTCGACCCACCATCACCCCATCAACGTAGTTTAAATGGTGGTGCATCTCATCAATAGTTTTAATTCCGCCGTTAATTTCAATCAACAAATCAGGAAATTCCTTTTTCAGTCGATATACTTCCTCATATCTAAGGGGTGGAATATCACGATTTTCCTTGGGGCTTAAACCTTGTAACCAAGCCTTGCGCGCATGAACAACAAAACGGCGACATCCTGACTCAGCAACAATTCTGACAAAATCTGCCATAAATTCATAACTATCCTGTTGATCGATACCAATACGATGTTTCACCGTCACAGGAATTGTCACTGCCCCACTCATTGCCTCGACACATTGAGCGACTTTGTGCGGTTGCGCCATCAAACAAGCACCAAAATTTCCGCTTTGGACACGGGCGCTGGGGCAACCTACGTTAAGATTAATTTCATCATAGCCCCAATCTTGACCAATCTTAGCGCACTCCGCCAGTTGTTGAGGATTATCTCCCCCTAGTTGCAGGGCGACGGGTTTTTCTTCTTCGGAAAAGTCCAATAATTTATGTCTATCCCCGTGAATTATCGCCTGTGTATTAATCATTTCGGTGTATAGTAGGCTTTTTTTAGTCATTAGGCGCATGATGTAGCGAAAATGTCTATCGCTGTAATCCATCATGGGCGCTACACTAACGAGATAACGGGGTAAATTCATTTTGTCTTAGGTTTCAGAGGTTGTGATTTGTATTAATTTTAGAGAAAATAATTGTTTAAATGTTTATGTGATAAGCTCTATTCCTCTTTTATCACTTTCCGAGAAAAGTCCTAAAAAGTTGTCATCAAATAAGTCTTTACTCAAAACACTTAGATTATATTAGTTTTGCTGAAAATGAATTAGTATATGACGCAGTTATCAAAAATTTACAAATTATAGGTAAAGCAGTTAAGCAAATACCAATGGAAATTAAAGATAAATATCGTTTACTGAAATGGCGAAATATTACAGGGCTAAGAGATATTGTGATTCATGCTTATTTTTCTCTGGAAGATGAAACTATTTGGGATATTATTCAAAGTAAAATTACCCCTCTTCAAATTACGATGGAATATATCATAAATCAGGAGAATATGTATTATAGTGATATTCATTTTGTTTTTAAATGAATTAAAATTCAATCACAAGTAACCTAAAACTGTGGGAAAATAGAAACAGGGAAAGTAAATCAATTTAATCAGTTAACAATGGCGAAAAAAAATCCTAGTGAATCTAATATCATTAATTGTTTAATCAATCATTCCTATTTGTTTAAAGGATTAAATGAGAAAGAATTAACTTCTTTTTTACCCTCAGACAGTCTCACTAGGGAAAAACTGTTTTCTAATCGTCCTGTTTTTACTGCTTTTGCACCGGATGAGGATTTAGATAGTCTTTATGTGGTGTTGGAAGGAGGACCCATTATTTTGCGCAGTAACCCTTTAGATCGTATTTTGTCTATCACTTATAGTGGTAGTTGTTTTGGAATGCGTAGTTTGCCTTTTAGTTATGGGTTAGCTAGTCGAGGTTTTCCTAGTTTGGTGGAGGCTTATAAGACAACTTACATTGCAAAAATTCCCCTTAGTGCTTTCAAACAAATTTACGATCATTTTGAAATTGTGCAAGGGCGCTATGTTAAATTATTCGAGTTAAGGGAAAAATTTACTTATCATCTCCTTAACTGTAGTAGTTATCCTCCCCAAGCGGTGGCATCTTTGTTGAGGGCTCTGATTTATCAAGAAAGAGAATTGGAAAATCAACCGAATGAGAAGGGGATTTATGTGTTAGATTTGGCAGTGGAAGTCATTGCGAAGTCTTGTCAGTTAAATCAGCGCACGGTGGAGCAAGTTTTAAAGGGTATGCAACAGGAAGGGTTAATTAAACTAGATAAAAATAATAGCACTTCTGATGATGTGATCCACATTTTAAAACCAGAGGAATTGAAAGAGGTTTATAGTGCTACGAGAGATAAGGTTTCTTGGTGGCCTTTACGGTAATCCTATAAACTTAAATACAAAATAGGTTAATCACTAACTACAGAAAGAGAATCAACTATCACCGCAGGGGTATAACAAGAGCCATTCCATGTATTATCATTGCCGACATTAGTAATGCTTTGCAACGCTTGATAGATATTTCCTGTCACCATTGTATCTTTTACTCTACCGATAATCTCGCCATGGCGCACTAAGTAACCTAAATCAACGTTAAGAGAAAAATCTCCTGATATATCAGCTTCATTACCCAATACTTGATCAATTATTAATCCATATTCTATGGATTCCACCATTTTTTGAAAATTATCAGCGCCCTTCGCCACTACCAAATTAACTAAATCGGGGGCAGGATATGCGCCTAAACTGGGGCGAAAACCATTACCAGTAGGATTTATACCTAGTTGGCGGGCGCTTTTTAAATCTCCGTAAAAATTAGCAATTTTTCCCTGCTTAATTAAATCATAATTTTGACATGGTGTGCCTTCGTCATCAAAAGGGCAGTTATAGGGTTGAAAATCAGTTTGTTGAGAAATGCTGATTAATGGAGAAATTACTTGTTTTCCCATGCTTTCACACCAAGGGGATGATTTGTCGATAATTTTTTTACCGTTTAAGGCTTCGCTAATAATTTCCCAGAGGATAGTTACTGCATTATTAGTAAATAAAATAGGCATTTGTTTTGTTTTTACTCGACTATTATTTTTAGCCCATTTTAATCTAGTAAAAATATTATTTATTACATTATCTAATGATAGAGTATCACGAGAATAAGTTCCATCATAAATACCCAAAAAATCCTCATCTTTAACTAATTCTACTCCTAAAGAACTACTAATATTATGATCAGTATATTGACAATATAAACCTTGAGAATTAACAATAGTAGTAGTTTCCGTTTCTATTTCTATGTCAAGACTACTAATAGCATCAGGAAAACTTTGTTTAATTAAATCCAGCGCCCTCCGCCCCTCATTAATTAACTGTTCTAAACTAGAAGGGGTGAATTTTTCTTGATAAATAAGGCGATTATTACTATTCAGATGGACAGTTTCAGGTTCATTTAATTGAGCAATACTCAAGGCTTTGTCAATTAAATCATCGGGGTTAAAATCACCATAAGCCACCGCTACGCCGGCGCAACCATTGTACCAAATTCTCAGCGCCCTTCCCCTCACTTCCGATACTTCAATTTGTTTTAACCGATTGGCTTCAAAACAAATTGGTTGAGAGTGAGAATGGATTTCATACACTTCCACAGCATCAAAATGACGCTTTTGGGCAAGATGGAGTAAATTTTTGGCATCCATGAAGAAAATATCGGTATTATGGTTAAAAGACAAACCCTCATTAATCCCCTCTTAAAACGACGGGAAAAGTAACAGGCAACAGGCTATTGAGAAAATTTAGTTCATCTAAAAATAGACAATCTATTTGCCTGAATAGTTAATAATATAGTTGGTAAATTACAAATGGTCAAGATTATTCGGCGGAGGGCGCTGGGGTTAGCAAATGTTTATGATATAGGAGTAGAAAAAGATCATAATTTTCTACTTCAAAATGGCTTAGTTGCTTCAAATTGTTTTAATAAATCTCACTCTACGGCTTATGCTTATGTCACTTATCAAACAGCATATTTAAAAGCAAATTATCCTGTAGAATATATGTCAGCTTTGCTCACCGCTAGTAGTGACAGTCAAGACAAAATTGAAAAATATCGAGAAAACTCCATCAAGATGGGCATAGAAGTTAAACCCCCTGATGTTAACTATTCTTACCGAGACTTTACTCCTCAAGGAAAGCAAATTATTTTTGGCTTATCCGCAGTGAAAAACTTAGGGGAAAATGCTATTGAAAATATTTTAGAAGCTAGGGAAGAATGTGGTGGAAAATTTAAAGATATTCAAGAATTTTTTACTAAAATTAACTTTAAAGTTATCAATAAAAGAGCATTAGAAACTCTTATCTATGCCGGTGCTTTTGACTCCATTCATAGTAATCGCCGACAACTTATCGAGGGGTTAGGGGCGCTGATTGATTGGGTACAAAAAAAACATAAAGAACAAGAAACTGGACAGCTTAATATATTAGATTATTTGAGTGCTAATACAATTACACCTAATCTTCCAGTATTTGAAAATATACCTCAATTACCAAAAATAGCTGATTTTTCTAGTCAAGAAAAACTGAAAACTGAAAAAGAAGCATTAGGATTTTATGTATCTGAACATCCTCTTAAACCTCTACTAAATTCTGTCAATATTTTATCTCCTATTACTATTAATGAATTAGGAGAACAAAAAGCACGAAAAAAAGTATCTTTAGTAGGAATGCTTACGAGCATAAAATCTCATATTGATAAGAATAATAATACTATGGCATTTCTAACTATTGAAGATATTTCAGGTCAAGTTGATGCGGTAGTTTTTGCTAGTACCTACGATGAAGTTAAAGAAAATTTAAAAGAAGATACTCCCCTAATTATTTGGGGAAAAGTAGATAAAAATAGAGAAAAACCACAAATTTTAATTGATAATATTGAATTAATAGAACAAGTAAAAATGGTATATATTAATATTAGTGCAGAAGAAGCCAATCAACCTCAAATACAGGGTAAATTAAAAAGTATTTTACAAGAACAATCAGGAGAAAAATATAAAGCAACAATACCAGTTTTTGCGGTGATAAATGGTTTAACTGAGAGAATTTTTGTGCGTTTTGGGGAGAGTTACTGGGTGCAAAATGTTGAAAATACCCTCAGCGCCCTCCAATATGCAGGATTCAACGCTTATCAACAAAAAATTACATCATAAAATATGAATGATGAATTATAAATTCTCCCTTTATAAATCAATTAAAAATAATCTTAGTTCAATTTATTGAACGAGATACTGTTGGTTCCGTGTAATTCATTACACGGTGGGAAAATTACGAAGATATAATAAATGAAAAAACTCCACTACACAGGAATAATCGCCATGAGTGTTGACGGCAAAATCAGTCAACATAGCCATAAACCAGCGCACTTCACCAGTAGCCATGACAAAGCGCACCTCGAACAACAAATTTCCCTCTGTGATGGTATTATTTTTGGTGGTAGTACATTGAGAGCTTATAGTACTACCATGACAGTTAAAAACCCTCAATGGTTAGCAGAAAGGGCAAAAAGAGGGCAACCACCACAACCCCTTAATTTTGTTTGCTCTGTTAGTGGTAAATTTGATCTTAATTGTCGCTTTTTTCAGCAACCCGTGTCACGCATTTTATTAACTACCACCGAAGGCTTGACAAATTGCCAAAAATATGTTAACAATTCAGCTTATTTTGAAGAAGTGATGGTAAGTGAAAAAGGAGGAAAAGAGGGGATTAATTGGTTAGAAATAACGGCAAAATTAGCAGAAAAAGGATTAGAAAAAATTGCTATTTTAGGAGGAGGAGAATTAATGGCTTCCTTATGGGCAGAAAATCTAATTGATGATTTATGGGTGACAATATGCCCCGTTATTTTAGGAGGTAAAGATGCCCCATCTTCGGTAGGGGGGAGGGCGCTGGATTTGCCCTTATCCTTGGAACTAATTGAAGTAAAGCGCATTGAACAAGAGTTATTTTTACACTATAGCAATCCTAAATAAGGTCTGCTGAAAAAGTATTTTGGTGAGGGGAGGTGTCAGGCTTCGGGTTTCAGGTTTCAGGTGAAATGCTTATCAGTAAAAGAGAGTATTTTTAGCGAAAAAGGCTATTTTTTGCACTTTTTGAAGACTTTATTGTACTGACAGTGCATTTCAGATAAATAAACCACGTTTTTTGTTTCTCGCAAAGGCGGAAAAACGCTAAGGTAGCTTTTTTGACAATCTAATATCAAGTCCGCTTAATCACTTACGAGTTATTAATATCACGATCTTAGTTCAATTTATTGAACGAAAAACTGTTGGTTCCGTGTAATTCATTACACGGTGGGTAAAGTGCGAAGAGATGATCTATGTTATGACTAATTATCTGAACATGATATAACTTGTGGTTTAAGGAAATGAAAACTGCTGTAAAACCTTTGTTTAATAAGGGTTTTAATTTATTCAGCACACTCTTATCAATTATCTATCTATCGAGACGAAAGCGCACAGAATCACCATGGGAAGGTAAACCCTCCGCTTCAGTGAGGGTAATAATTGCCGAAGCCACATTTTTCAGCGCCCTCCCACTATACTCAATCAAACTCGAAGACTTCATATAAGTTTCCACCCCTAAAGCCGAAGCATAGCGCGCGGCACCGGAAGTCGGTAAAGTATGACTAGGACCTGCCACATAATCGCCAACCGCTTCAGGGGTTGAATTACCCAAGAAAATAGCGCCAGCGTGACGAATATAAGTAGTTAAATCCCAAGGATTTTCTACCTCTAACTCTAAATGTTCAGGTGCAAATAAATTAGACAACTCTACCGCATCCATCAAATTTTCTGTGATAATCACTACCCCATAATGGGCAATAGCTTTTTCCGTTAACACCTTACGGGGATGATTTTCTAACTGCTTAACCACTTCTTGACATACCGCTTCCCCTAAAGGAGGGTAATTAGTAATTAAAATGGCAGCCGCTAAAGGATCATGTTCAGCCTGTGCCAATAAATCTGCCGCCACATGGATGGGATTAGCTTGATGATCTGCAATAATTAACACCTCACTAGGTCCAGCAAGGGAATCAATGCCCACCGTACCGAAAACTTCTTTTTTCGCTAATGTTACAAATATATTACCCGGTCCAGTGATGACATCTACTTTGGGGATGGTTTCCGTGCCGTAGGCAAGGGCAGCCACCGCTTGAGCGCCCCCCACCCGATAAATTTCCGTTACTCCTGCTTCACTGGCCGCCACTAAAACCGCCGGATTAATTTTCGCATCCTGACTAGGAGGAGTTACCATGACAATGCGAGGCACTTGTGCCACCTTCGCTGGAATGGCATTCATTAAAACTGTGCTAGGGTATGACGCGCGCCCTCCCGGTATATATAAACCAGCGCGATCCACCGGTGTATAACGTCTGCCAAGGGTAATGCCATCACTAGGAAAATTCACCCAAGACTTAGGCACTCTTTGCTGATGAAAAGCCTCAATTTGGCGCGCGGCGAGTTGAATGGCGGAAAGTAAATCTCTGGAAATTTGTTGATAAGCTGTATCAATTTCCGCACCACTAACTTTAATATTGCTTTCATTGATAGTTTGGCGATCAAATTTTTGAGTATAATCAAACAAGGCTTGATCACCATGTTTTCTCACAGTAGCAATAATTTCCTTGACAATACCTTCTTGAATATAGGTTTCATCATTATGGGTACGATTGCTAATTCTGATTAACTCTTGTTTCGCTTCGCCCTGATCGGTGATTATTCTCAGCATTTTTGTTTTATCAAACTACCTTACAATATCTGTTCTATGATAACAAAGGCAAAAGTTAAATGGTCGAACATTGAGTTAGTGTTGATCGAAATGTGTTGAAATCAATCGACACTTCTAACATTTTATTCATTAACCCTCATTTATGAGTACAACTAGCAGATATTTTAACTTTTCTATTTTTAGCAGTTTATTGTTAGTACTATTTTGTTTTAACCCTGTTAAAGCTATTCCCCCCGAACAAATATTACCCAAGGATATGACAAAATTACAAGACTTAGGTGGTGCTTGGATTCCATTGAATAATAATGAAGCAATGTACGGCGATAATTTGGATGAAGGTAGTTACCAAAATAATGGGTCAAAAGCCCCGTTCTTTCAGCATAAGCTAAGACGCATTGAATCTTCCTTTTTTAATTTCTGAATCCTTTGCTGTAAGAGGTTCTGAAATTGCAAACTAGGTGCGTCTTAGCTTATAAAAGTTGCCTTTTACGAACTTTCACTTAGCAACAGAAATGTACATTAACTTATGGTAAGACTCATACTCAACATCTCTGCAGATTTAAGAGATTTTCCTAAATAAAACTCTAAATATTTATTCAGTAAAATAGCTATTTTTTCCCATGCAATATTAATTTGATCATTTGATTTTTTTGTTAAATTCTCTAATGACTGATTTATAATATTGTCAGAAAATAGACTTTGTAAAATCAATAACTCCAGCGCCCCTACCCGCATACCTAAATTATGATTTTGGGCTAAAAAATCTTGGTCTTTAACTAAACCACCATGAATAAAACTGATATAAATTGACCAGTGTATTAAATTAAGATTAGGAATAATTTTAACTTCTGTTTGAGTACAATAGTTAACCTCTAATTCAATACCAATAATTATTAAAATATCCCATAAACTTCGACATAAATAAGGATATAAATAAGTATTTTTAGGGAGGTTTTCTAAAATAAAAAGATGATTATTTAAAGTACTATATAAATCCCCTTGGGGTTGTTCACTAAAAGCTAAATTAATAGCTATTTCTGATAGATATTGGCTAGTAGTTAACTTCGCTAAACTTTGGCTTAATTGAGGATAAGATTGTTTTGTATCTGCTTGAATAATCCGATCCAAATTTGTACCATGAACAATCAAAAAATCATTAACTACTAAAGGTTGAATACGACCTCTCAAGCTCGATTTGTACTTTTTAGCGCCCGGTGCCACGGCATTAATTAAGCCATAATCAGGAGATAAAATAGTAACTAATAAATCATTTTCTGCAAAAGGTTTTTGTTTTAAAACAATGCCTGTAGTTTGATAAGTTTGACTCATACATTTTTGAATTTTTTTTACAAGGTTAAAAACAATAAAGGCTCTTTGACGTTGAGTCTGTAAATTTTTAGTTAAGGTCTGCTACAGACAATAGAGAATTATTGAATAATAACTTATAAACTTTTAACTTTTATTTTGGTATAAATCTTGAGTAAGAATGATAAAGGTTATTTTTATTAAATTATCATCACTACTGTAGAAGAACCACAATAAATAAGGGTTGAACATTGTTCAACCCCTACAAAATTAACCAGATTAAATTATCTTTATATTTGCCATTAAAAAGCGTATTTAAACGTTAACTACTTCATTAGTTGTCACTTCTTGAAGTTGAGAATTAGAATTAGCTTTCACTGCCTTAAACATTCCAAAGCGACAAAGACCAGCACCAAAACCAATGCGCATTAAAATCATAGTAGGAACTTCCCTTAAAGACTTGATAAAACCTGAGAAACCAAATTTAATCAGACCTTCCGGGCGCACGATACCCTGCCAGACAGATTCTAACCAAGAAGGCAAAGTTTCTTGAGTCCAATCACCAGTAATAACATCTCCTTCTACCAAACCAGTTTCGGCAATTTGTTCAGAAAAACCTTCAATGCTAGAAAAAGAAGGATGGGACCATTGATCTAATAATTGACGCATGACGATTTTCTCCCACCAATTAAGAGGAATTTGGCGATCATCTCTTTGATTCCAGTCAGCCACCACTAAAATACCACCCGGTTTTAAAACTCTCATCATTTCTTGGGCATATTTAGCCTTATCAGGCATATGAGGTCCAGCTTCAATAGACCATACTACATCAAAACTATTATCAGGAAAAGAAAGATTTAAAGCATTATCCACTTGAAATTTAGCAGTGACACCTTCAGGAGTTAATTGGGTAGCGCGCTCCACTTGTTTCGGGCTGATGGTAATACCTGTAGCGTTAAAACCATAATCTTTACCCCCTAAAATACGGGTACTACCACCAATACCACAACCAACATCTAATACAGTTGTACCACGAGGTAATTTATCTAAGCCCCCCCATTTCACCATTTCATGGACAAAATCTGCCTTAGCTTCTAAAAAGTCTTTTCTTTTCGGCGGTGCGCCGTAATGTCCTAGGTGGATATGTTCACCCCAATAAAATTCGAGAATACCGTCTTCAGTCCATTCATCGTAGGAGTTAGCAACAGTTTCGGGAGTTTCAAAGGTACGAGGTGTTAAAAAATATACGATTATACCAATTACTACTAAAATGAGTAATCCACCAAGTGCATAATATAGAGACATTAATAATAAATCCTAATATTTGTTTACATTTCTTATCATCATATCAATTTATGAGAATTTTTGGCTAATTTGAGGTGTGGAGGGCGCTTACTAAGTAAAAAGTAAGAAATAAGAAGTAATAAGTGAAGAAGAAAAGCAAGATGGGGAAGGGGAAGAGAAGTGGATTATAATTCATAATTCATAATTCATAATTCATCATGATTCCAAAATATAGCCAAGAAGATTTGACCAGCGCCCGTCACCGTATCATAGAAGTGGGTAAATATTTAGACAGTAAAGGTTGGACTCCTGCCACCAGTAGTAATTTTTCCCTGCGCTTAGATGAAAATTATTGTGCCATCACCGTTTCAGGAAAGCATAAAGGTTATTTAACCCCCGATGATGTCATGGTAGTTGATTTACAGGGTAAACCCATTGATGAGCAAAAACCTTCTGCGGAAACCCTTTTACATACCACTTTATATCAAAAGAATGGGGACACGGGCGCTGTATTACATACCCATTCCCTCAACGCTACCGTTTTTAGCATGATATGGCATCAACCCCATTGGGAAGTAACGGGATATGAATTACAAAAAGCCTTTACAGGCATTACCAGTCATGAAAGTACGATCAAATTTCCTATTTTTGATAACAGTCAAGATATAGCTAATTTGGCTCAAGAAGTTTTGCTCTATCTTGATAGTGATATTCCTTGTTGGGGTTATTTAATTAAAGGGCATGGCATTTATACATGGGGAGAAACGGTGGAGGGCGCTCTCCGCCACCTCGAAGCCCTAGAATATTTATTACAATGCCAACTTTTGACCCTTCAACTGGGCAAATGTTAAAAAGTATTAAGAAAATGAATAGAAAAGATACTTGATACTGCACAATAACATTCGGAAGGGATCGAATTGATCTTAACCAAAGCAAAACTAATCAATGTAACAACTTTAAGTTATACTGATTAGAGAGATTAACCCATAAATAAGTTGATCTCAAAATATAACTACCAGCAAAATCAAAAAACTGGTTTAATAAACAACAGTATCTAAATTATTTTTTTGGAGGAATCCATAAATGAGTATCGTCACGAAATCCATCGTGAATGCGGACGCAGAAGCCCGTTATTTAAGCCCCGGTGAATTAGACAGAATCAAATCCTTTGTTTCTTCTGGTGAAAGCCGTTTAAGAATCGCTCAAACTTTAACCGACTCCCGTGAGCGCATCATCAAAGAAGCTGGTGATCGTCTTTTCCAAAAACGCCCTGATATTGTTTCCCCCGGTGGTAACTCCTACGGCGAAGAAATGACCGCTACTTGTTTGCGTGACATGGACTATTATTTACGTCTTATCACCTACGGAGTTGTAGCTGGTGACGTTACTCCTATCGAGGAAATCGGTTTAGTTGGTGTGAAAGAAATGTACAAGTCTTTAGGCACTGACATCGGCGCTGTAGCTCAAAGTGTTCGTGAAATGAAAGAAGTTGCTACTTCTTTAATGTCTGCTGAAGATACTTCCGAAGCTGGTTCTTACTTCGATTATGTAGTCGGAGCTTTACAATAGGTTTAACCTTTTAAATCTATTCAGTCTAAAAAACTTTTTAGTCCTGCACAACCATAAGTAAAAGTTAAATAATTAGAAAGGAAAATAATCATGCAAGACGCAATTACTGCAGTAATCAACTCCTCCGACGTACAAGGTAAATACCTTGACGCTAACGCTTTAGGCAAATTAAAAGGCTATTTCCAAAGTGGTCAACTCCGTGTTCGTGCTGCTAGTGTTATCAGTGCTAACGCTGCTACCATCGTTAAAGAAGCTGTAGCTAAATCCTTATTATACTCCGATGTAACTCGCCCCGGTGGTAATATGTACACCACCCGTCGTTATGCGGCTTGTATTCGTGACTTAGACTACTACCTCCGTTATTCCACCTACGCTATGTTAGCTGGTGACGCTTCCATCTTAGATGAGCGTGTATTAAACGGTTTAAAAGAAACCTACAATTCTTTAGGTGTACCCATTAGCTCCACTGTTCAAGCTATTCAAGCGATGAAAGAAGTAACCGCTAGTTTGGTGGGCGCTGATGCTGGTAAAGAAATGGGTGTTTACTTCGATTATATCTGTTCTGGTTTAAGCTAATTTAAGCTAGTTTGATCAAGTAATAACTTCATCTGTCAGGTTGGGAAAGTCTGGAGTAAGTGCTGGTTTGATGATGCCTGTTTGGTTCGATTGATTTAGTATTGACTCTCGACTCCCAACCGTAGCTATAACGATTAATAAAAGAAATTTATATATCTTTTCCTTATAAAAAATCGAGTTAAAAATTTAAGGAGACTAACTCAGATGAGAATGTTTAAAGTAACGGCTTGTGTCCCAAGTCAAAGCAGAATTAGAACTCAAAGAGAATTACAAAATACTTATTTTACTAAGTTAGTTCCCTATGATAACTGGTTCAAAGAACAACAAAGAATCCAAAAAATGGGCGGCTCTATTGTCAAAGTACAATTAGTTACTGGGAAGCCGGGTGCTAATACAGGTTTACTATAAAAGTATTATTAAATATATTCAATGAGAGAGGAGATGATAATTTAATCTCCTTTTTTTGTGCTAATTTTCCTGCAGTTCCATGCAACGTGTTTACATTGTAATCATTTGCTAGAATAACGAGTATTAGCTTTTATTAAGGAATTTTTGCAACAACAAGGCATAGACATTCCGAAAATTGATCAGTAATTAGAAAATTAAAAATTTATTCACTGAATAATTATTTAAGGAGAATTAAATACCATGACAACCTTATTAGAAATTCCTCAAACTCAAAGTAATAAATTAGTTTTAGATGGGATTAGTTGGGAAAAATTTGAGCAAATCGAAGCAAGTTTCCAAGATATTGAAGGAGTTAAATTTATTTATTTAGATGGAGAGTTAGAAATTGTTATGAGTCCGAGTCAAGCCCATGAATCGATCAAAAGTCTTATTGGTAATTTATTAGAAAACTATATGAGACACAATGGAATTAGATTTTATATGTGGGGAAGTACAACTTTAGGCAAGAAAGAAATCACAGGGAGAAAAGAGCCTGATGAGTCTTATAATTTTTATAGTAAAAAAGAGATTCCTGATCTAGTTATTGAGGTAATTATTACCAGTGAAAATATTAATATTTTAGAAATTTATCGTCGTCTTGGTATTCCTGAAGTATGGTTTTATAAAAATAGTATTTTGACAATATATAGTCTTCAAAATGATCAGTATTTAAAAGTTGATCATAGTGTATTGTTACCAGAATTAAATTTAGAAAATTTTACAAAATATGTTAATTATTCTGATCAATATGATGCTTTAACTGAGTTTGTCGATAATTTAAAGTAGCCTTGATCTTAGCACTTCAAGAATGAAATCATTTTATCTTCATTGATTTGAGTGAGTACGAAAGAAAATAGCCTAATCTCCCAGTGAGGTGAGTTACACTAGGAATGATGGTTTTTGGTGGAGAAATTCTTGATATTATGAATAAAGTTGTAATTTTAGGTGGTGGTTTTGGTGGATTATATACAGCTTTGCGGTTACAAGAGTTAGATTGGCAAGGCAATCCTCCGGAAATAACTCTAATTGATAAAAATGATCGTTTTTTATTTTCTCCTCTTCTTTACGAATTAATCACAGGAGAAATGCAGTCATGGGAAGTTGCGCCTTACTATCGAGATTTATTAGCTAATACTGAAATTAATTTTATTCAAGATACAGCAACGGCGGTTAATTTACCTCAAAATACGGTGGCTTTTCAAAATCATCCTACTATATTTTATGATCGTTTAGTGGTGGCTTTGGGTGGCACTACTCCCATTGATTTTGTCAAAGGTGCAAAAGAGTTTGCTATTCCTTTTCGTCGTCTTGATGATGCTTCTACTCTGAAGCAAAAATTGCAACGGTTGGAAGATTCCACTCAAGATTATATTAGAATTGCGGTGGTGGGCGCTGGTTACAGTGGCATCGAATTAGCTGTTAAATTGGCGGATAGACTCGGAAAACGTGGTAAAATTAGGATAATTGATCGTGGTAGTCATATTTTGAAAAATTCCCCCGAATTTAATCGTAAATCGGCGGGGAGGGCGCTGAAATCTCGTAATATTTGGCTTAATTTAGAAACAACTGTAACGGAAGTAAAAGAAAAAGAAATTGCTTTAGAATATCGAGGCACTATCGATAATTTGCCTGTGGATATAGTTTTATGGACTGTTGGCACAAAAGCAATTAATCTTTTAGAGGGTTTAGACTTACCGCAAAATGAACAAGGAAAAATTATTATTGATGATAAGCTACAAGTGCAAGATTATCCTCATATTTTTGCTTTGGGTGATTTAGTTAGAAGTATTGATAGTAAGGGAAATGTTTTGGCTAATACGGCGCAAGTCGCCTTTCAGCAGTCGGATTATTGTGCCTTAAATATCAAAGCCTCTTTAACTCATCAACCTCTTTCACCGTTTCGCTATCAACCGTTAGGGGAAATGTTGGCGCTGGGGGTAGATAATGCTACTTTAAGTGGTTTAGGTGTATCTCTTGATGGTAATTTGGCTTATATCGCGCGCCGTTTAGTTTATTTGTATCGTTTACCTACTTTACAGCATCAGTTAAAAGTTAGTCTGAATTTGCTTCTTTCTCCTCTTACTAATCTATTCGGATAAGTTGTCGTTGGGGTTAAGAAAATGAAAAATATATCTTCGTCATTTACCCACCGTGTAATTCATTACACGGCTAATAATATTTCGTTCAATAAATTGAACTAAGATGTTGATATTACTAATGTATAAGTGAGCAAATGGAGTTGATATAGTATCTCTAAATTACTTTCAAAAATTGACACTTTTGAGAAAAGGAAACTTTACTTTCTTCATTAATCATTGAGAAAACACTGTTGCATCCCATAAAAAATTAAATTAGCATCTACTTTGATTTTATCCGCTAAAAACTGATCAACATGGCGTAAATATTGATGTAATAATAGTGTATCACCCCCCGTTAAAACAACTGAACTTTGGGGATATTGATACAACCAATCATTAACAAAATCTCGAATACCACCAATAAGAGTGTAAAGAATACCGCTATTAATGGCGCTTGGGGTATCCAGCGCCCACCGTGGTGTAATATGATCTAAGACTTCGATTTCAGGTAATGCAGCAGTATTAAAAAAAAGACTTTCCATCTGTAATTTAACACCCGGCAAAATTGCCCCGCCAATTAATTTATACTGAGAATCAGCGCCCGTCACCGTTAAAGCAGTGCCACTATCAATAACTAAAATAGGAAAACCATAATGACAACCGCCTCCCCAAAGGGCTAAAATACGATCAATTCCCATGGTAGAATAAACTCCCATGAGAGGAAGAATACGAGGGTTAATAATTTCTGTTTGCGGTAACTGTAGATAAAAACGGGTAGCGGAAGGCACAACGGAAGCCACCACCAACGGAATTTGAGCGTTAAAATAATCTAGCAAAGGGGATGGTAAAATTTCCACTAATTCCCGTAAAGACTCACCCTTGAAAGTATTCCAAGTTTGTTGTAAATCATTCCCCACAAAATAAGCCCAATGTAGCCGAGAATTGCCAATCATTAAAGCTAACCATTCTCTCTGTGTCAATTTTTCTCCTCCCTTGAGGGTTTTATCAATTATGAATTATCAAGTTTTAATGCTTAATTATTTTCTAAATTCTAAATTCTAAATTATCCATTATTATCTAGCGCCCTCCACCGATAATCCCTAACAGTAAAATAAAACCAATCAGTACATTTTGCCCAAAAATACCATTATAGTTAATTGATTCTCGACTATTAAATCTTAATCTTACATACTGTCCAACCCAAAGGATAACCGACAAGAACCATGTTACTCCAAAAACAAAGGAAAATCCGTTTATCACACCTAAATAAGCAAATAAACCAGCAGTAAGAGCATAAAATAAGCCTATGGCATCAGCAACAAAATCACCAAAAAAAATAGCGCTGGAATTAATGCCGATTTTGAGGTCATCTTCTTGATCTGACATGGCATAAACCGTATCAAATCCCATAGTCCATAATACCGTAGCGCCCCACAAAATCCAAGTATTATTACTCAAATCCCCCGTCACCGCACTCCAACTAATTAACACCGCAAACCCCCAAGCGATGGATAAAACAAGCTGAGGTATCGGAAAAACTCTTTTAGCGAGGGGATAGCAAATAATTACCGGCACAGCGGCCACACACAACCAAAAACTAAGGGGATTAAGAAAAAACGCTAAACCTCCAGCACAGGCTAAAGAGATCAGGAATACTACTATGCCTACTTGTGTAGATAAGGCTTTGGAAGCGAGGGGGCGCGTTTTTGTTCTTTCCACCTTATCATCAAGATTGCGATCCCACAAGTCATTGATGACACAACCACAGGCACTGGTAGCGATACTGCCTAAGATGATAATACCCACTAAAATCCATGAGGGTTTACCATGCGAAGCGAGAAATACTGCCCATAAAGCTGGAATCATCAGGATTAGTCTTCCTGACGGTTTATCCCATCGTAATAGTTTGATGATACTGCGGAGGGCGCTGGTTTGGGTAACTTCTGGGCTGACAGTCATAATTTATCAATGTTATGGTTAAACAATTTATATTTTAGCCAACCTACCTAAATCCTAGGTAAAATTTTCGGTGCTGTAAAAGTGTTAGGTATTAGGTGAAATAAGTGTAAAAAATAGCCTTTTTTCTCTAAAAATACTGTGTTTTTTCTATCCCCATCAAAAATTATTGCGACAAATGAGCAATTTATGAAAAATAACTATTTGGGGCTTAATTCTTTAATTTATAAGCATTACACCTGACACCTGATACCCGAAACCTGACACCTACCCTTATCAGGCATTCTTGCATCGAACTGAGGTAGCCTAGAAATTATTAGTAGGAAGATTAAGGGGATTACCTCGAATATCAGTCACCACTATATCCCATTGTCCATTATTAGCCGTTTCAAAAGTGATAACTTCACCATTACCACTAATCACGGGGTTTCTAATTTCCTTTCTAGTTTGAGGAATAATCCCTCTTTTTTGTTGGGTAGTGCGATCATATAAATATAACCCCGATTCTCCCTGTTTGATGACCATAAATACCAAATAGCGCCCGTCTTCGGAAATAGAAGGGTGAATTGCCACCTCATCAAAAGCATTTAAATTCGGCAAATTGATAAGGCGACGAGTTTGGGCATCAAATAAATAAATATCTTGAGAGCCATTCCGATCGGACGAAAAAGTGATGTATCGTCCAGCAATAAAAGGATATAATTCGGAACTACGACTATTTAAACCTCTACCATTATTGTCAAAAGGGAAACTGAGCAAACGGGGATAACCAGTACAACCACTTAGAGTTATTAATAATGATAGAGAAATTAAAGATATGATGGGTTTCATAAAAATATGAAGCAATGGACAATTGATAATGGACAATTGAAGGAATGAAGAATGTAGAAGTAATTGTTTTCTAAATTCTAAATTTTCTTGCCCTTTGCCCTTTTAACTAATTTTCCAGTTTTGATTTGCCATTAAAAGAAAGAGATTGAGTAGTAGAAACCAGCGCCCCTACCAAGGCTTCAGGCGTTACGGTGAAGGGCAAACGATGAATGTCTGATTTAGCCTCACAAGCAAGATTAGCACAATGGCGCAATTCTTTGAGGGTAATTTCTCCTAAACCTAAATCCTCAAGGGTGGCAGGTAAACCAATGGTGCGGTAAAACTTAATGAGTTGTTGACGAGAAGCAAAAGCCAACTGATTATTTTGCAATATTTCTTCTAATCTCAACTGCACCAAGATGCCATAAGCCACCTTGGCGCCGTGTAACTGATGATGAGTAGCCGGTAAATGGGTTAAAGCATTATGCACCGCATGGGCAGCCACCGTGCGACAATTAGCGCCCCCCAAACCACCACTAACCCCTGCAAGTAAAACCGTAGCATCTACCACCTCGCGCCAATCATCGCTGAGGGGATTAGATAGCGCCCGTTCTGCTTTTTGTAATAAAATATCTCTTAATACCCTTGCCTGTTGCACCGCCGCCACCGTGAGAGTAGCGGTAGAATTGCCACTGCTGACGGAGGCTTCATACCATTTAGCTATGGCATCTCCAATCCCAGCAATTAACGTATGGCGAGGGGCGCTGGCAATGAGATTGTAGTCTAAAATTAATAAATCTGGACAACGGGCTAAACTAACATCATACAAAAAAGCGCCCTCCGCCGAGTAAATATTACTTAAAGCTGTCCAACCGGCACAGGTTGCGCCAGAAGTAGGAATAGTTACGACAGGTAAATGATGCTTAAAAGCTAATAATTTTGCGGTGTCTAATGCCTTGCCACCACCCACACCGATAATGACATCAGCTTGATGACATTTGACTTCTTTGCCTAAAGCCTTGAGAGTTTCTTCGCAACAATCGGGATGGTAGCTATGGCTGACGGTATGCAAACTAAATTCTTTGCTTATTACCTTGAAATACTCGTCAGTTAGTTTTAAAGATTTTTTACCCCCTACTACCAAAGGGCGTTTTCCTAGTAAAGCGATTTCCTGCCCACATTTACTTAAACAATTTTCTCCTTTGATAATCTTGGCGGGCGCTATTTGTAAACTAAAAATATCTGTTTTTACTTCTTGAGATAATACCGTTTTAGACATGAATAATAATTAGGGTAGGCTAAAAAAGTGGATTCGTGAAGGGGAATTGACAATTGATAATTGACAATTATTAAGTTTTACTATCCCCTACAGTATATGTAACCTTGTATTTCAATTGCATTTTTATCAAAAAAAGCGTGATTTTGCCTATTTTTTGACAGTTACAATACTAACAATTATAAGCGATCCTTCTCTTTTTTCGCCCCATATTAAGCCATCATTTAAGCTAAGACGCATTTAACTTGCATTTTGTTTTATATCAAGTCCCTTTGATCACTTATAAACCAATTCAAAATAATCTTAGTTCAATTTATTGAACGTAAATCTATTAGCCGTGTAATTCATTACACGGTGGGTAAATTGCGAAGCTAGAATCTCTTTATAACTAATTATCTGAACTTAATATAGTCTTGTATTTCAATTGCATTTTTATCAAAAAAAGCGTGATTTTGCCTATTTTTTGACAGTTACAATACTAACAATTATAAGCGATCCTTCTCTTTTTTCGCCCCATATTAAGCCATCATTTAAGCTAAGACGCATTTAACTTGCATTTTGTTTTATATCAAGTCCCTTTGATCACTTATAAACCAATTCAAAATAATCTTAGTTCAATTTATTGAACGTAAATCTATTAGCCGTGTAATTCATTACACGGTGGGTAAATTGCGAAGCTAGAATCTCTTTATAACTAATTATCTGAACTTAATATAGTCTTGTATTTCAATTGCATTTTTATCAAAAAAAGCGTGATTTTGCCTATTTTTTGACAGTTACAATACTAACAATTATAAGCGATCCTTCTCTTTTTTTCGTTCTATACTAAGCCATCGTTCACTAAATAATCTAATTCTTGATAATCAGGCAATGTTGCTTCTACCATCTTACCATCACCCATGAGGCGGCGCGCGCCCGTCACCCTCGACAACAATTCACTAAAATAGCGCCCTTCAAATATAATTAAATCTGCGGGGCTTCCTGCACCCATAGAGCCAAGATGTGGTAATTTCATCAAATTTGCTGGAATTTTGGTAACAGAGGCTATCCAGTCGCTGTAAGGGGTATCTAAGTGAGCAATTCGCACCGATTCCCTAAATACTTCTAACATATCATGATCGCCAAAGCCATAAAAAGGGTCACGACAATTATCACTGGCAAAGGCAACCTTAACCCCCGCTTGATGCAATTCCTTTACCCTCGTGATGCCACGCCAAAGGGGGGTTTTATTTTCCTTTCTATCTTGCAAATAGAGGTTACACATGGGCAGACTAACAATATCAATATTTGCCTGTTTAACTAAATCAATAGTTTTTTTAACCTGTTTTTCTTCCTGCACTGCTAAACTACAACAATGACCGCATAAAATACGATTAGGAAAGTTTAATTTGATAGCATTTTCTGCAATTTTTTGTAAACAAATAGAATCAGCATCGCCATTTTCATCACAATGAAAATCTAAATCTAAATCACGCTCTTTTGCCATTTCAAATACTTTAATTAATTGCTGGTCAAGATCAGGATTCATATAACAAACACCTCCTAATAATCCTCCTATTTCAGCAATTTTATCCGCTAATTTTTCTCCTTCAGAAGTCAAAAAGTAATCTAAACTAACTAAAGAAACTGCTTGTAAAATAATTTTATCTTGCCATTCTTGTTGTAACTTTTGCCATACTTTAATAGTAATATAAGCCTGTTCTCCAAAACAATCTAAATGAGTTCTGATGGCTTTTGTGCCATGAGCGTAACTACATTTCAAACCAAAATTCATCCTTTTATATAAGTCTTCTTCCTGCCAATTAAGGGCATCTTTTTTAACCATTTCTAAAGCAGTATCAAAGTCTCCAGCTAAGTTCGGAGTGCGCTGGTAAATATGACCTTTATCAAGGTGAGTATGAACATCAATAAAACATGGTAAAACTATTTTTTTCTGTAAATCTTCACCATTAGTAGTTTCTGAAGCTGGAATAACTTGTTTTATTTTATCTCCTTCTATTTCTATATCACAAAGGGTTAATCCTTCTCTAGTTTGATAAGTGAAGTTATATTGATTATCTTCAATCAAACAAATGGGAATATGAGCATTTTTAAGCCAAAAAGACTTTTGATTAATCATAAAATTATTAAGAAAAAATTATCATACAACGATCTTAAATGATTTATCGTAAAATCAGTATGGCAAAATTCAAAAAGCTGCCAAAAAAAAGCGCACATCACCCTATTAAAGAATAGCTGAAACGTAATTCTTTATTGGTTCGTAAGGGTTGAATAACATTCAAACCAACAAGGCTTTAGGGCTTCAAAATCGGGCTATAAACTCAATATATCGTAGAAAATATTATTTTGTGGAGAAGTTTAATAAAACAAGGAGATAATTTAAGTTAAAATGATTTAGTAACCCTTTAAAAGCGTTGAATTATGAGTCAAACTATTGAAGTAAATTTAGTCGATGTTTTAGCGCGCTTAGAGGCAAAAATTGATCGACTACAATCAGATGTAACGGAAATTAAAATCGATGTGGAAAAATTAAAAGCTCAAAATGAGCAAATGAATAAAAGAATGGATTCCTTTGAAAAGCGCATCGATGGAGTGGATAAGCGCATCGAAGGGTTAGATAATCGTCTCAATACGTTAACCATCGGATTTCTTAGTATTGTTGGTATTTTAGTGACAGGTTTACTGACTGCAGTTGCTAAATTAATTTCTCTACCGGCTATTTAAAGTTTTGATCACCTCAGTTCGATGCAAGAATGCCTGATAAGGGCTGGTTTCAGGTGTAATTTTCAGACGATGATATAATTCGAGCAAAAAATTGAACCGAAAAAATCAATTAACATATATTTTTGTCAATTCTTTCACCTAATACCTAACACCTGATACCTGACACCTTTACAGCACCGAAAATCTTATCTCGAACTCAGGTTTGTTCGGGAAAAGTGATAACAATTCGTTATGATCTAAAGTGTATCAAATTAGTAAATATAAATGTTTGCTTATGTCTTTAGCATTAACTAATGAAAATGTCGAGCAAGTCTTAGACGAATTACGTCCTTATCTAATGGCTGATGGTGGTAATGTGGAGCTAGTGGAGATTGATGGACCTACTGTTAAATTAAGATTACAAGGTGCTTGTGGTTCTTGTCCTAGTTCTGCTATGACTTTACGCATGGGAATTGAGCGCCGTTTAAGAGAATATATCCCCGAAATTGCTGAAGTAGAACAGGTTATGTAATTAATTGTTAGTTCCAACGCCACTAACAACTATTATCGGTGGGCCATGCCCACCCTAGTAAAGTGTTTAGGGTATTTCTAACAAACACACAAGACCTTTAATTGTGGAGGCTGGGGATTTCCCATTTTTAACGCTGTAAATTTGCTCGAAAAGATTTAATCGGTGTGGCTGTATCCTGATTATATTTGACTATCATTAATACTCCAGCGTCTCGTAATTTTGTTTTATTGGCATAAGAACAATCAGCCCTTCTTCCGTCTATAATGCCATAGAGGGAGGAATTAACTAATTCTGGCACAACAACCACATCGAGATTTTCTGAATTGCTTTGCCTTCTGATGTTCTACTTTGTAGTTGTAGCAAAATTAAATATACTTTTTCATTATCTTGACTTAATTGATACCATTGACATCCTCCCGTAATTGAAGGCGATGGGATTCCTACTAAAATAAAGGGCGTTGCTGACTTAAGCTATGAACGGTATGGTAAAGGTGCATCTTTCCAACGCAAATAATGTATTAAAAGGCGAATAGAATAGTCCAACATTTTTGCGTATATGTTCTGATTGACAGTCTGGACACTTGCTCATTTCCTATCCGTCTCAAAAATTAAATTATTGCCAAGGCTATTTTGATTGATATTTCAAATCAGCAACACCGTTAAAAAAAAGTTCTACTATTCTTTTTTTAATGATAATATGTAAGCATCATGTCTAACAATAAATTAACTATGAATATCAAAACAATAACTCTTCCTGCGGTAGTGCTGTCAGGGTCTTTTGTATTATTGGGCTTGACAACACAGTCTGCTCAGGCTTTTACTTTTGGTAACATTGACTTTAATACTAGTGGTTCTCTCAGTGGGGATAGCGTCAAAAATAGCATTCAACGAGCTTATCAGTTTACATTCACTGGTGACCCTAACTATAAATTAGAAAACGTCCAGTTAAGGTTAAATCGCTTTACTCAAACTGAAGCAAATGTATTGCTAATCAAGGGAACTGCAGATAGTTCAACCCCCTTGAAACCCCCTACAGTCAATTCTTCTAACTCTGTATCTTTTTCTACTACACAGGAAGCCACTGGCACTGGTGCCAGTGGTTATCAGAATATCACATTTAACCCCAGTGCTGAGTTCTTTTTTGAACCGGGAGAAACTTATTGGTTATCGGTTGCTGCTAATAGTGGTGGTGATTTCGGTTGGCGTATGGGAACTGAACCGGGGGCTAATCCTGAATCCGATCCCACTGGAGTCGCTGCCTTCAATAGTTTCTCAAGTAACCTTGATAATAGCAACTGGAGTACTACGGTGACTGGCATGGACGCTGTTTTAAATGGTACTAATGGTCGTGGTTTATTTGCCATCAACGCTGTAAAAGTACCAGAACCAAGTAATTTAATTGGTCTTTTTACTGTGGTCGTTCTTGGGATGATGTCTTTCAAGCGTCAAAAGTAATTAGTTTTTTTAGAGCAATTTTCTTCCCTCTGGATCAAATTCCAATATCTGGAGGGTTTTATTTGCTATAATTAATTATTAAATAGCAATAAAGTGATGAAAATAGATATAAATATAGCTAAATGTTTTTCTTTGTTACTGTCTGTAGTGTAAGTGAAAAATCTTTGATTTTAGAAATTCCTGTGAAGGGAGAAAATCTATTTATTCGAGTACCTTTTCCTATTTTGTTGGAGTGGCAGGAAGTAGTTAATTCATGATTAAAAAAGTCTGGTCGAGATGGATAAGGGGTGGGGGTTCTTCTTTTTTGAACACAATGAGAGAATATAGAGATCTGGGTAAAAAGAAGACGAAAAAACTGCTGTCAAGAAATGACAACAGCTTAAACTTAATGATGGTATTAGTTAATAGGCTAGACCCATACTGCGAGTTGTTTCCGCACCTAAATAAACACGAATGCTTAAAAAGTCGGTAGGACAAGCGGTTTCACAACGTTTACAACCAACGCAATCCTCGGTACGAGGAGAAGATGCGATTTGTCCTGCTTTACAACCATCCCAAGGTACCATTTCTAATACATCGAGGGGACAAGCACGAACACACTGAGTACAGCCAATACAGGTATCATAAATTTTTACACTATGAGACATAAAAAAGAATCTCCTTACCGAGTTTTGTTTTTATTAATGATTTCTCAATTTTCAGCTTTACTTTATCGCAGTATAGGCTCTCTGTTACCTTTTCTGATATATAACTTCAAATTCTGTAACAATTTTTATTAAAAAACACTGGCTCTAAAACCTTGTGAAGTTCAACATTTTAATATTTTACTAGACTGATGACGGGCGCTGAGGGTAGTTGTTTTGTACCTTCTAATCCCATTAACTCCACAACAAAAGTAAAAGCGACAATTTTTGCCCCAATTTTTTCCACTAACTCCGCCGTAGCTTTGGCAGTGCCTCCTGTGGCAATAACGTCATCAACAATCATCACCAAGGCGCCCTCCGGCAAAGCATCTTGATGAATTTCGAGGGTATCTGTGCCATATTCTAGGGCGTATTCGATGGAATAGACGGGCGCTGGCAATTTGCCTTTTTTCCTCACTGGGATAAAACCAGCGCCCATCTCGTAAGCTAAAACGGGGGCAAAAATAAAACCCCTTGATTCGATACCAATAATATATTCTGGCTTAATGTCAAGTTCTTGACATTTTGTTACTAATTGTTGCATAACATTTTGTAAACCTTCGGCATCTTTGAGTAACGTAGTAATATCTCGAAAAATGATACCGGGTTGAGGAAAATCAGGAATATCTCTGATCAGGGTTTTTAAATCCATGATAATAATTAGGGGTTGCTGAAAAAATATTTTGGTGAGGGGAGGTGTCAGGCTTCGGGTGTCAGGTTTCAGGTGAAATGCTTATAAATTAAAGACTTTAGCTAAATATTTGTTTTTCATCAATGGCTCATTTGTATCAATGACTTTTGATTGGGATGGAAAAAATAAAGCATTTTTAGAGACAAAAGTCAATTTATAACACTTTTTGTTATGTAGAATAGACTTTAAACCTTTATTTGACAAGGGTTTCGATGTATTCAGCAGACCCTAATTAGGTGGTGCTGAAAAAGTATTTTAGTGAGGGGAGGTGTCAGGTTTCGGGTGTCAGGTATCAGGTGAAATGTTTAATAAATTAATTAAAAAAATCTCCCCTTTCTCCCTTGCTTCCTCTGCTTCCCTTTCCAAAATTTAAATATTTGGTTGGACTTTGCAAAACCTTAAAGCGCCCTTCCCCCCTCACCTGATGATTAGGTGGAATAAATTATACTCGATCTTCAATCACCTTATCGATGAGTCCATAATTTTTTGCCTCCTCAGCAGACATAAAAAAGTCTCTGTCGGTATCCTTGGCAATTTTAGCCACATCTTGACCAGTATGGAAAGCCATAATCCGATTAAGATCATCTTTAATGCGCAAAATTTCCTTAGCCTCAATCTCAATATCCGTAGCCTGACGGCGTCCTTGAATTCCCCCTAAAGGTTGGTGAATCATAATCCGAGAATGAGGCAACGCCAAGCGCTTACCCTTCGCCCCAGCCGTCAGTAAAAAAGCACCCATGGAGGCTGCCAAACCGACACAGATAGTAACTACTTCTGACTTAATATGTTGCATGGTGTCATAAATAGCCATCCCAGCCGTCACAGAACCGCCCGGAGAGTTGATATAGAGATAAATAGGTTTATTATTATCTTCCGAATCAAGATAAAGCATCACCGCAATAATTTGGTTCGCCAGACTATCATTAACTCCTCTACCCAAAAAGATAATACGCTCACGATAAAGACGATCATAAATATTCACCCAGTCGCTGTAAGGTTGACCGGGCATCTGATACGGAACTCTAGGTACTCCAATAGGCATGATTTTTCCTCTTGATTTAATACTGTACTACTCAATTGCACTTACTTTTTAGTAAGTAGATTTATTACCAAGAACTTTTAAGAAATCCCTGCCAAAACAGGAGCTGGTAAATCCTTACTACTTTCTAACACTCGATCAATCAGACCATATTCTTTAGCCTGATAAGGATTCATATAAAACATACGATCCGTATCTTTTTCAATTTTTTCCAGAGGTTGCCCAGTTTTGTCAGCCAACATATTTAACATCACTCTTTTATTGACGATAACTTCTCTAGCACGAATTTGAATATCCGTAGCTTGTCCTTGCGCCCCTTGCCGTGACTGATGTAGGATAATGGTAGCATTGGGTAAACTAGACCGACAACCCTTAGTACCAGAAGCCAAAATCATAGCAGCCGTCCCCATAGCTTGACCTAAACAGATAGTATGAACAGGAGGTTTGATATAACTCATGGTGTCACAAATGGCAAAAGCCTCTGTTTCAAAACCAATAGAATCTCCACCATACCAAGAGGTGCCAGTAGAATTAATATACATATAAATGGGTTTATCCGGATCGTCAAATTGTAAAAACAATAATTGAGCGATAATTAATTCTGTCACATCTATACCCAACTGATCCTTATATTCATCAGGAGATACCAAAGGTAAACCTAAATAAACAATTCTCTCTTTGAGTAATAGAGAGGGCAAATCTGGGGGAGGAGTACGAGAATAAGCATCTCCTCTATAGGGTGCTTGTACTGCTTGAATTGGTGAGTTCATTTTTATTCTGATGAATCTTAAACAATCTTTTCTTGATTGTGACACAATCTCGTTACTCTGTGCATCATGGTTATGATTACGGCATTTACTACCTCTAAATGTTATGTTAATTTATATTAAGTTTTAGTTTGGCATTTATTGAGGAAATAATTATGGATTTGACACTTCCAGAATCAGTTAAGGTTTGGTCACAGTTTGGACATCCTATTCTCATGTGGGTATTATTGGGTATGGCAGTATATGCTCTCTATTTGGGAGTAAAAGTTAAAAAACTTCGTCAAGCCGATAAGGAAACACGAAAAGAATTAATTAAGGGTAATTTCATCAATCGTCATCATCAAGTGGGTTCACTTTTTATGGCGTTAATTGTTTTAGGGACTCTCGGCGGTATGGCAGTAACTTACATTAACAATGGTAAGTTATTTGTTGGTCCTCATTTATTGGGCGGTTTAGGTATGATGGCGATGGTAATTATTTCCGCTTCTCTTGTGCCTTATATGCAGAAGGGTAACGGTGTTGCTCGTTTTAGTCATGTTGGTTTAAATATGACCATGTTGCTTATTTTTGGGTGGCAGGCGCTGACAGGTGTAGAAATAGTCCAAAAAATTCTTAGTCGAATGTAATTTATAGAGGGGGAATAATCCCCCTTATTGTTGCTTATGAATTAAAAATATTGTTTTAAATTATTTTTATCTTCAATGAGGTGTTGCTGATTTTGAGTATGATTCATCTTTATGGAATATCGTTAAATGATTAAATAGTAAGTATTCCAGATTATTGAGTTTTTACTTTCATACCTTGATTCAGCAATGTTAATATTTTATACCTAGAATTAATTAATGGCTAATATTTTAATGATTTCTAATACTTTTCCTTATCCACCTACAAGGGGAGGTACTCAAGTAAGAACTTTTAATTTGTTAAAGTATTTACATCAATATCACAATGTTACTTTAGTTACTCAGATTGATGAGAGTATCATTAATGAAGAAATTGAAGAATTAAAGTATTATGTCAAAGATTTATTTATTTTTTCTCAACTTGAAGAAGTAGATAAAAAAGGATTACTAGGAAAATTTGCTCGTTTTGCTAAGTTCATTATTTCTGCTACTCCCCCCAATGTAAAATCTAGTTATCATCCCCATATTCAATTATGGATTAATCAGGCTTTGAGTGAAGGGCGCTTTGATGTGATAACTTGCGAACACATCGTTAATGAAATTTACATAAAAAGTCATTGGCAAAATAAAGTGAAAACCATAGTTAACATTCACAGTTCAGTATATCGCACTTGTGAAAGTCAGCTATTAACAGGAACGGCTGAAAATGGTTGGCGAGACCTTCTATACTTACCTTTACTATACCGTTATGAGAAAAGATATTGCCAAAAGTTTAGTCAATTAGTGGTAACAACTGATGAAGATAAAGAATCTATTGCCAAAATTTCTGGTAAATCTGAGATTTCAGTGATACCCAATGGGGTTGATTTAGAGTTGTTTCCTTTTCGTGATTTTATTATCTCTAACCATCAATTAATTATCGCTGGGGGGATGGATTATTCTGTTAATATTGACAGCGCCCTCCACTTTAGCTTAGAAGTGTTACCGTTGATTCAAGACATATATGATGATACACAATTACTAATTGTGGGAGCAAATCCAGCGCCCTCCATCCTCGCTTTAGGAGAGAAAAAAGGGATAACAGTAACAGGAAAAGTACCAAAAATGGTGGATTATTTACATCAAGCATCTGTGGCAGTTATTCCCATGCGTAGCGGTTTTGGCATCAAAAATAAAACGCTGGAAGCCATGGCGGCGGGGATTCCTGTGGTGGGTAGCGACAGAGGATTAGAAGGATTGCAAGTGGATAAACCTTTATCGGCTTTAAGGGCGAATAAAATCGAAGAATATATCGAAAAAATCAGTTTATTATTTGAAAACCCTGATTTATGTCAAGAAATGGCTCAAAATGCCCGTCTAATGATAGAACAAAATTTCACTTGGCAACAAGCCGGAAAAAAATACGAAGAGTTAATGAATTAATAATGAAGGGTTGCACTCATTAGTAGTGTCGTTGAGATAGAGAAAAGGAAAGAGGGAATGGTTTAAAGCCTTATCAGTCACTTAAAAATAATCTTAGTTCAATTTATTGAACGTAAATCTATTAGCCGTGTAATTCATTACACGGTGGGTAAATTCCTTGATCTTAATTGTCTTTTTTGAAAATATCTTTAATATTAACAGCAAAACTAATTATATCTTGATAGGAAACTTTTAAAAGTGATAAAATACCTACCACAATTAAAATAAAACCAATAATAAAACTATCATCAGATAAATATAAACCAACAATTACAATAAAATAAGGTGATAAAATACTACTAATTTTTTCCACTAATTTGACTGTTTTAATTTGCTCTAAATCTATATTTTCTGAGGTTTCAGAGATGTTTAATTTATTTTCTGTAGTCTCCACTGTGGAGACTTCTGGATTATTTTTACTGAACATTATAACTCTTCTAACGTTTGGTATAACGGTTACTATTGCAAATTTATTAAAATAATTGTTAAGCAAAAATATAACTCTTGGTTGGGCTTTATGTTATCAACCCAACCGAAAAATTAATTATTGATTTAGTTGACGGCGCAACTCCTCCAACTCAGAATCTAATTCTGGAGCATTAGCGCCCCCCGCCACATGACTATCGGAAGGAGGTAAAGAAGCAGTAGGCTGAGGAGTGCCAGAAATACTCATTTTGAGAGCGTTTAACTCATCATCAATATCAGCTCCTCCCTCCAAGGCTGCCCACCGTGAATCTTCTCCCATACCAGCTAACTCTCCAGCCGATTGAGATACCGCTTCCATTTGTAAAACCTTATCTTCCATGCGCTCAAAAGCCGCCGAAGCCGAGCTAGTATTGAGGTTACTGATGGTACTTTGTAGCTGTTGATTAGCTTTAGCGGCACTATAACGAGCCTTGAGCATATCTTTTTTAGTTTTAGCTTCAGAAATTTTACTTTCTAAAGCAATGAGATTACGGCGTAAACCATCTACTTGCGAACTATGGGAATCTAATTGTGTCTTAAGGCTGGTAGCCACATCCGCAAAAGTTTTTTTCCTTACCAGCGCCTCGCGCGCTAATGCTTCATCTCCTTTACTGAGTGCCAATTGTGCCCTTTGTTGCCACTTATTAGCTTCGATATTATTTTTTTGGTACTGTTGTTCGGTGCGCTTCTGAGAGGCGATGGCTTGGGCGACTGCCTGACGCATTTTGATTAAATCATCGCTCATTTCCCGAATACTTTGTTCTAGCACTTTTTCCGGGTCTTCTGCTTTATCAATTAAGTCATTAACGTTGGCTTTTACTACTCTACCAAGGCGCTCAAATATTCCCATAATCTTTTTCCTTTTGCTCTAAGTTAAATTTTTTGATAACTATACTTTCATCTTATTTTAATCATACATTATTCAACTGGTTAGGGTTTAATCAAAACTTAGTGTTAAGTTAAGGGAGGTGTCAGGTAGCAGGTAGCAGGTTTCAGGTTTAAAACTCTTCTCTCAATAGACTTTTGTACAAGAAAAAGATCAATAAACATAAATTTCTTGTCAATTCTTTAACCTAACACCGCGACACCAACAATTAATTCTATTTTTAACATCAGTTAAGTTAAAGTTGAACAATTAGCCAATTATTCTAAATCAACAAGCAAATGTCCATATCTTTGTTCTATTTCTTGGGGAGATAAAATCACGATTTGACCATTTTCTGAGATAACGATGGATTGTCCTAATTTACGGTGTCTATCCACTGCTTTCAATACGGCTTTTTGCACTCCGTCATTGATAATTTCTGATAATTTTTTATTTTCTTCGTTACTCATACATCAACCTCAATGATTTGCTTATATACTTTTTTTTACTCTTTGAATTACTATTTGTGGGCTTTCTAGCCAAAAATAAATTAGATGTATCTGGTAATTATTAAGACGACATTTCTTGATAAACTTAACATAATTTGAGCCTGATAAAGTCGATTCCAACGCAAAACCAATATTATGTTCACATAGATAATGAAGTCTTTTAATCATTAATTTACCTGCTTGAACAGAAACATTTTCTGGACAAAATGGAGATAATCCCCTCGCTATTTCATCGGCATTAACATATTCATAAACATTGAGAAAACTTGTCAATATTTCCTTTGCTACCGTGGTTTTTCCTGAACCATTAGCGCCCCCCACCATATACAATTTATTCATATTTATGATTTGATGGTGAAAATTTTCTCGATAACCTCTTCTACTACTTTATCAGGGGTAGAAGCGCCCGAAGTCACACCAATAATTAATTTTCCTTGCCCTAACCAATTTTCTTTAATTTCCAATGGTTTTAACAGTGGTTTATGATCAATTTGATTGTTTTCCGTATCAATGCGGAGGGCGCTGTCAATATGGTAAGAAGGGATATGATACTCCGTGGCAATTTCTTGTAAGTGAGTAGTATTGGAAGAATTAAAACCACCGATGACTACCATTAAGTCTAGTTTTTCTTTGACTAAATCAAGCATGGCATCCTGCCTTTCTTGGGTAGCATCGCAAATGGTATTAAAACTCATAAAATGATCATTTAATGCTGTAGGTCCATATTTTTTTAACATGGTTTGTTGAAATAGGCGCCCGATGTCTTCCGTTTCACTTTTTAACATGGTGGTTTGATTGGCAATTCCCACTCTTTCCAAGTCAGTGTCAGGATTGAATCCTTCTGAGTAAGCATTTTTGAATTTAGCTAAAAATTCTTCTTTATTACCACCATGAAGAATATAGTTAGCAACATAGTTCGCCTGTTCTAAATTTAACACCACTAAATAAGTATCCGCAAAAGAACTGGTAGCAATGGTTTCCTCATGGTTATATTTACCGTGAATAATGGAAGTATAACTGCGTTTTTTATGTTTTTCTACGGAATTCCAGACTTTTGACACCCAAGGGCAGGTAGTATCAACAATAGTACAACCTTTCTCATTGAGTAACTGCATTTCTCCCACACTAGCACCGAAAGCGGGTAAAATTACTACTTCTCCGCCGTTAACCACCGAAAAATCTTTATCACCGTCATTAACAGGGATAAAACCCACATTCATTTCTTTTAAACGCTCATTTACCGAGGGATTATGGATGATTTCATTAGTAATCCAAATTTTTTCGGTGGGGAAGTGAGTGCGAGTTTCATAAGCCATAGCCACTGCCCTTTCTACGCCCCAACAAAATCCGAAGGCTTCCGCCAAACGAATGGTAACATTTCCTCTAGTGATTTGATAGTTATTAGCTCGGATAGTTTTGATAAGATTACTTTCATATTCACTGTTTAAAACTGCGGTGACTTCTTCTTGATGTCCAAATCCTTTACGATGATAGTTTTCTGATTGTTGCAGATTGCGTTTAAAAGTTTTTGTATCCATGAATATTTTGGGGTTTAATCTTTTTTCTTACTTATTCTATTTTAATGGTGAGGGGCGCTGTTGATTACCTTATTCCTAAGTTTTAGTTTTTAGGGGTCTTCACTAGATAGTATGCTACCGAGACTGTAAGCCTTACTCTCTCGTTCTCAAAATGCAATTTGCATACCAAGTAATGAAGAGCCGTTTTTAGTTATGAGTTTTGCTAGTAATAACATGATAAAACTAACGCAAATACTCTTAATGATGTCATAATATATTCAGACGTGCGATTCGTTCAGTCCAAAAGTTAAGGTTGAAATACCTGAAACGTGGGATTGG
>JACYMF010000006.1 GCA_015272165.1 Cyanobacterium sp. T60_A2020_053 | reverse complement strand
TATGGGCTGTCGTCTAACGGCGAGTCGGTGAACCAAGAATCCCCCACTATAACCCGTAGGGTTTAGTGGTGGGAGTGTCAATGTCTAAATATACTACTAAAATACTCTTGTCTTTCTGGGATTGATTCAGGTCCAAAATTCCATAAACTTTCGTAAAAGAAAAAGGCAACGCCACTATAACCATTTTTGACAGCGCCCTCCACCTGTTGCTTAATCATGTCTAAGGGCATCGGGCGCCCTTTTAAACCGCTTAAAATACCGATGGCGGTAGGAATGTGATTTTTGGCTTTTTGTAAGTCTGGTTGTGCCATTTCTCGCTGAAAAGCAATCATGTTATCTCGATAAAGTTGCACAATTAACTCATCAATGAGGTTAAGTTGATCCCATTTTGCCCAATCAAGTAAATATTGTTCGAGGGAAAATTCTTGAGGATTAGGAGAGACAGAAATAATTAAATTAGGGTTGACATTTTTAACTTTTTGTTGTAAAGATGCAAAAAAAGCGGTAATTTTATCAGCGCGCCAGCGCCCCCACTCTTTATTAAGATGATTAGGCGGTGGCAACATCCCGTTATGTTCTTGACGATACAAGGAAACGGTATAAGGATCATAACCGAAGTCTGAAGGATAGCCGAAATGATCATCAAATTGAATGCCATCAACGTCATGATTAGTGACAATTTCCAAGACTAAATCAGTAATAAATTCTTGTACTTCTGGATGTAAAGGATTTAGCCAAGTGCGCGGTATAACTCCCCCTTCTAGCCAAATTTTGTCCCCGTCAAGGCGATTGGTTAACCAATGAGGGTATTTTGTGCTTAAAATACTCTCGGAGGGCGCCATAAAACCAAATTCAAACCAAGGAATTACTTTAATTTCTTTGCCCTTCGCCTGTTGCACTATTTCCTCTAATACATCTCGATTTGTTAATCTTTCTTCAGGATCAATATTTATCCCTGTAACTTTCTGTAAGACTTGACTAGGATAAAGAGTATAACCGCCATTCCATACGGTGGGATAAAGGCGATTAAAACCAAAATCGGTTAAAGTATTGATAGTTTCGGTAGTGTGACGGGCGCTGAATAACACTTCACTATCAATATTTGTCAGCCATACTCCTTTAATCTCCTCTTGATGGTGATTTTGAGCATTTCCTCCTAATGGCAATATAAGGGTAAACAGGAGAGAAATCAAAAAAGCAACCACTGATTTAAGCATAGATAGATTTTGAATAGGGGAGTCAAAATTTAGAATTTAGAATTTAGAAAATAATTACTTCTACATTCTACATTCTTCATTCATTCCATTGTCAATTAAATAGCTTGACGATCAACTGTTAATAAGGTTTCGGGCGCTGGGATGTGTGCTAAAGTATTTTTGACAGGATAAAACGGTTGATGATGACTAATTAAATTAGCAAGAGTTTTTTTCAACTGGGTACGAGATACAATAGCATCCACAAAACCATGTTTTAAAAGATATTCTGAGGTTTGAAAATCGTCAGGTAATTTTTCCCGTAAAGTTTGCTCAATTACTCTTCTTCCAGCAAAACCAATGGTAGCGCCCGGCTCCGCTAAAATCAAATCCCCTAACATAGCAAAACTAGCAGTTACCCCTCCCGTAGTGGGATGAGTCAACACAGGAATATATAATAATTTAGCCTCTTGATGACGGTGGAGGGCGCCGGAAATTTTCGCCATCTGCATCAAACTTAACATTCCCTCTTGCATACGGGCGCCCCCCGACGCACAAATAATCACCACAGGTAAACCATTACCAGTGGCATATTCAATTAAACGAGTCAGTCTTTCACCCACGACAGAACCCATACTACCACCCATGAAGCGAAAATCCATCACTCCCAACGTAAAAGGTAAACCATCAATTAAACCCTTTCCCGTTTGCACCGCATCCGTGAGATTAACCTTTTGTTGCAAGTCTTTCAGACGATCTTTATAGGGTTTTCGATCCACAAAACCAAGAGGGTCAGTGGGTTGTAAATGATGATTAAGAGCTTCCCATGTGTTAGCATCGACTAACTGTTCGATACGTTCATGACTGTTAACCATCATGTGATGACCACAATCAAGGCAGACCATATTATTACTTTGTAAATCTTTAGTGTAAGCTAAAACCCCACAACTAGGGCATTTCGTCCATAAACCATCGGCGATTTCTCGTTCTTGCTGTGGTTTAATTTCTGGCTCTGATTTTCTGAGATTATCAAACCAATCGAATAATGACATTTAAACATAAATAATTAATTTTTGCTAACTGTCTATTGTAAATCAGTTTCGAGCTTTGTTGATATTTCTCCCTCACTGCTCCTATTTTTGACAATGCTTTATCATACAAAAAGGGGAAAGGCAATTTTACAGATAGTTTGGACTACCATTAATTTTGCCTACTATCTGAAAATCTGATCTATAAAAATATACTAAATTTTTTTTTTTATAAGTAAATATTATTTGACAATAGCGCCAAAATCTGCTATTACACGACTATGATTACGCAATAAACCTAATAAATTTAGGCGATTTTCCCGCACATTTTCATCTTCAGCCATTACTAAAACACTATCTTTCCCATCAAAAAAGTTGCTGACGGAGGGCGCTATTTCCACTAAAGCTGACGTTAATAACTCATAGTCGCTGTTAGTTTTTGCCTTTTCGGTAATGGGGCGTAATTTTTGTATAGCTTCATATAACTCTACTTCTGATTTAGACTCAAATAAATTTTTATTAATTACTTTTAATGGGTCTAATTCTTGAGTATCTAAATTACCTTTTTTAGCTAGTTTTGTTGAACGGTTTACTATTTCATAAATATTAGTGAGAATACCATTATTTCTAATTTCTTGTAAAAATAAGGCTCGATTGCGTACATCTAAGAGGTTATTTAAAGCTCTTTCTGCATATTCTGAATCATTTTCTCCTAACACAGCATTAACTAAATCATAATCAATTTTTAGCTCATCTTGTAATAAAGTATGAATGCGTTGTAAAAAGAAATCAGTAATAATTTGTAAAGGAGATTTTTGGCTATGTCCTGCTAAAAAATCATCACAGGCTTGAGTGATTAATTGATGTAAATTAATAGCTAAATTACCATGCCATGTAATGTTAATGATACCATTTGCTGACCTTCTCAGGGCAAAAGGATCACTTGAGCCTGTGGGAATCATCCCTAAACCAATGATACTAACAATGGTATCAAGACGATCACTAATACCCACCACTTGACCATTAAGGGTGTGAGGCATAATATCATCAGCATTACGGGGTAAATAATGCTCAAAAATACCTTTGGCAACAGTGGCTGATTCGCCACTTACTAAAGCGTATTTTTCCCCCATTACTCCTTGTAATTCGGGAAATTCATAAACCATCTGAGTGACTAAATCGGCTTTACAAAGAGACGCAGTGCTTTCAATTTCCGCTTTTTGGCTTTCATCTAAGTTCAACTGTTCGCCTATTTGTTGACTGATGGCGAGAATGCGGTTAACTTTATCGTGCATCGTGCCTAAGTCTTCTTGGAAAGTGACGGTTTCTAATTGAGGAAGATAAGTTTCTAAATGTTCGTCACAATCAGCTTGATAGAAAAATTGAGCATCGGCAAGGCGCGCGCGAATTACTTTAGCGTTACCTGTGGCAATGATAGCAGATTTTTGAGGATCACCGTTACTGATGGTGATAAAGTAGGGCAATAATTGCCCATTTTCGTCTTTGATGGGAAAGTAGCGCTGATGCGTCACCATAACGGTGGTGATTACTTCGGGGGGAAGTTGTAAAAATTCTGCTTCAAAACTACCTAAAACAGCGGTGGGATATTCTACTAGGTTGGTAACTTCAGCCAGTAAGTCAGGGTAAATATCCGCTTTTCCCCCTACGGTTTGAGCGAGGGTTTCGATTTGCTGTTTAATTTTCGCTTTTCTTGCTTCTATATCTACTTCAATAAAGGCTTGTTGCATGGCGTTAACATAATCACCAGCGCCCTCCACCGTTACGGTGTTAGGGTGTAAAATGCGATGCCCTGTGGTGGTGCGCGCCGAGTGTAAAGTGCTATCACCGAGAGGTAATTCTATGGGTAAAATATCATTATCCCAAAGGGCGACAACATGACGGATAGGGCGGGGAAAACGTAATTCTCCTTCTCCCCAACGCATAAACCTTCTACCTTCTAAACCTGTTATCCACTGTGGTACTAAGTTTTGTAATATTTCTGTAGTATTTAAGCCTGTAATTTTTTTATTAACAAAAATAAAATCTCCTTTATCCGTTGCCCTAACTTCCACATCATCGAGGCTTACCCCTTGTTTTTGGGTAAAACCCATTAACGCTTTTGTGGGTTGATTATCTTTATAACACGCAGTTAAAGGAGGACCTTTTATTTCTTCTTCTCTATCGGGTTGTTTGCTAGGCATATCTTCGATTAACACAGCTAAACGGCGCGGTGTGCCATAAATATTAATTTTTTCTGGGCTTAAAAACTCCGTTTCCAGTTGTTGCGTGATTTTTTTTTGCCATTGGTGGAGGGCGCTGTCAACAAAACTAGCTGGTAGTTCTTCTGTACCTATTTCTAATAAAAAATTGGGCATACTATAAATAATGGATAATTGACAATGGATAATTGGTATTTTACCGTTTATATGTGATATTTTCTTCCCTTTCTCCCTTTCTCCCCCTTCTTCCCTTTCTCCCCATCTCCCTTTCCTTAAACTGACACTAGAACGAAAAATTATCTATTTCTGCAACTGGGGCGCACGGGGAAATAGTGTTAAGATTTACCACCATTTCATCAATGGCTTTGACTAAATGAGTGCCTGTGCTACTGGGATGATTGGTAATAATACTAAATACTAATGTACTGTTTTCTCCCCGTTCGAGATAACCCGACAGCGCCCTCACCCCCCGTAAAGTACCTGTTTTGGCGTGTACAATACCTTTTACGGGAGTTTGTTTCATGCGATTACGGAGAGTGCCTGTCATCCCGGCAGTGGGCAGGGATGCAAAAAATAAATCTCGCTGGGGGCTACTATACATCACCCTCAGAGTATCAACAATAGCTCGAGGAGTGGCACGATTGTTACGAGATAATCCTGAGCCATCCACAAGGTTAAAACTATTAGGATTAATCCCTAACTGACTGAGAATTTCTTTGGCGCGCGCCGGTCCACCAATTTTATTTAAGAGGGTATTAGCATACCAATTATTGCTATTGAGATTAGTTGTCCTAACCCATTCCGTGAGAGATTTGTTTCCGCTAACAGTAGTATTGGGAGGAAGTTGTTGCAAGGCTGCGGCGGTAGTCAATATCTTAGCATTAGAAGCAGGGATAAATCCTCGATCTGCATTGTAATGGTAAATAGTTTCTCCCGTCTCTAAATGTTGTACTAAAATTCCCCAACCCGAAGGATAACGATTAATCACCCCTTGCATTCGCGCCCCTATGTCTCCACCACACATGGCAGGAATTTGATCCGTTGCTGGATTGACGGGCGCTGGATTAACTGGAATTTCGATAGTTTGACTACTACTATCTAAGTTATCTACGGGGATTATTGTTTGCGCTTGGAGGGCGCTGGTGGAACTTATGGTTATCACCGATAACCAGCCCAACATACTTTTTAATTTGACCATACTGCTAAATTTAAGATTTCCTTAAGTATCTTAACAGCAAATTACAAAACTGATTTTTGAACGTTCGTTGCGACAGTCCCCAATCTCAGCAAAGCGGATTGGGGAAGGATAGCGACACCCTTATTTATTTCCCCCCTTCTTGATTT
>JACYMF010000005.1 GCA_015272165.1 Cyanobacterium sp. T60_A2020_053 | reverse complement strand
TTTCCCTCCTTCTCTGGGATAATACCTGTACTTTCACTGACATTCAATTTTAGCGAATGTTGGTTGTTTACAACATTTTTCTTGAAAAACAGTTCCCGCCCTAAAATCCGAGGATTATTTTCGCAATGGCAAAATAAATGAATACACCTAAAACATCCACTGCGGTAGTAATAAAAGGACCTGATATTAAAGCCGGGTCTAATTTTAAAAATTTACACAGAAAAGGTAATGAAGACCCAGCCACAGATGCTAAAATAGAAATACTAACAAGGGTAAGGCTGACGGTAAAAGCAACGCTAATATTACCATCATTTTGAGGTAATATATATGCCCAAAGAAACGCCACTAACCCCAAGATTAGTCCTAAAATTGTCCCAGCAATGGCTTCTCTAAAGATAACATGAGGAACGCTTAAATCTTTTAATTCATTGGTACTTAATCCCCTAATCACAACGGTGGAAGACTGAGAGCCAATATTACCGCCACTATCAATTAATAGAGGGATAAAAGCAGCCAGAACAGTTACTTCGGTTAAAATTTCTTCCTGTGCGCCGATAATGCTTCCCGTCATCGTATTAGTTACTAACAAGACTAATAACCACACTACGCGCTTACGCGCCACAGTGAAGATACTGGTTTGAAAATAATTATCCCCGTCAGATTGTACCGCACCGAGGGCATAAATATCTTCGGTGGCTTCCTTTTCTAAAATATCAATAACATCATCCACCGTGACGATACCTACCAAGCGCAATTCCTTATCTACCACCGGCACAGCCAAAAAGTCGTAACGTTGAATTAACCGAGCCACTTCCTCTTGATCCATATCTGTTTTCACATATACTACATCTCTCGTGAGAACTTGATCGAGGGTTTGGTGGGGGGCGCTGATAACTAAATCTCGGAGAGAAACAATGCCCACCAAATGACGAGAAGCATCGGTAACATACATATAATATATCAACTCCGAGGCGCGCGCCAAGGAGCGAATACGCTCGATGGTTTCCCCCACCGTGAGGCTTTCTTTGAGGGCAATATACTCAGGAGTCATAATGCGCCCGGCAGTATCTTCCCCGTAGCCTAAAAGTAAATTGGTAGCTTGTCTTTCATCCGGGCTAAGTTGTTCTAAAATACGACTAACCACCGAAGCTGGTAATTCATCAAATAACCTTGCTCGATCATCCGGTGACATTTTATCAACAATATCCAAGACTTCTTGGCGCTTAAACTCTTCAATAAGAGCTTGTTGGGTGCTATATTCTAAATGTTCATAAACGTCAATAGCTTCAGTTTTGTTGAGGAGACGAAAAGCTATTAACTGCATGGTTTCGGGTAAATCCCCAATAGCTTCGGCTATATCCACTGGTTGCACTGGTTGAAGCAAAGATTTTGCACCCTCCAGATTATTTTGTTCTAATAACAATCTTAATTGAGAATTAACTAATTCTCTTAATTCGTGTCGAGAGTCTTGTTGTTGCATAGTTGTATTGTCACTCACCTAATTTCCCTCCTTCTCTGGGATAATACCTGTACTTTCACTGACATTCAATTTTAGCGAATGTTGGTTGTTTACAACATTTTTCTTGAAAAACAGTTCCCGCCCTAAAATCCGAGGATTATTTTCGCAATGGCAAAATAAATGAATACACCTAAAACATCCACTGCGGTAGTAATAAAAGGACCTGATATTAAAGCCGGGTCTAATTTTAAAAATTTACACAGAAAAGGTAATGAAGACCCAGCCACAGATGCTAAAATAGAAATACTAACAAGGGTAAGGCTGACGGTAAAAGCAACGCTAATATTACCATCATTTTGAGGTAATATATATGCCCAAAGAAACGCCACTAACCCCAAGATTAGTCCTAAAATTGTCCCAGCAATGGCTTCTCTAAAGATAACATGAGGAACGCTTAAATCTTTTAATTCATTGGTACTTAATCCCCTAATCACAACGGTGGAAGACTGAGAGCCAATATTACCGCCACTATCAATTAATAGAGGGATAAAAGCAGCCAGAACAGTTACTTCGGTTAAAATTTCTTCCTGTGCGCCGATAATGCTTCCCGTCATCGTATTAGTTACTAACAAGACTAATAACCACACTACGCGCTTACGCGCCACAGTGAAGATACTGGTTTGAAAATAATTATCCCCGTCAGATTGTACCGCACCGAGGGCATAAATATCTTCGGTGGCTTCCTTTTCTAAAATATCAATAACATCATCCACCGTGACGATACCTACCAAGCGCAATTCCTTATCTACCACCGGCACAGCCAAAAAGTCGTAACGTTGAATTAACCGAGCCACTTCCTCTTGATCCATATCTGTTTTCACATATACTACATCTCTCGTGAGAACTTGATCGAGGGTTTGGTGGGGGGCGCTGATAACTAAATCTCGGAGAGAAACAATGCCCACCAAATGACGAGAAGCATCGGTAACATACATATAATATATCAACTCCGAGGCGCGCGCCAAGGAGCGAATACGCTCGATGGTTTCCCCCACCGTGAGGCTTTCTTTGAGGGCAATATACTCAGGAGTCATAATGCGCCCGGCAGTATCTTCCCCGTAGCCTAAAAGTAAATTGGTAGCTTGTCTTTCATCCGGGCTAAGTTGTTCTAAAATACGACTAACCACCGAAGCTGGTAATTCATCAAATAACCTTGCTCGATCATCCGGTGACATTTTATCAACAATATCCAAGACTTCTTGGCGCTTAAACTCTTCAATAAGAGCTTGTTGGGTGCTATATTCTAAATGTTCATAAACGTCAATAGCTTCAGTTTTGTTGAGGAGACGAAAAGCTATTAACTGCATGGTTTCGGGTAAATCCCCAATAGCTTCGGCTATATCCACTGGTTGCACTGGTTGAAGCAAAGATTTTGCACCCTCCAGATTATTTTGTTCTAATAACAATCTTAATTGAGAATTAACTAATTCTCTTAATTCGTGTCGAGAGTCTTGTTGTTGCATAGTTGTATTGTCACTCACCTAATTTCCCTCCTTCTTTCCAATAATACTTGTGTTTTCACTGACATTCAATTTTAGCGAATGTTGGAGGTTTTGAAATGAATAATTGATAATTGATAATTTGGGGTTGCTGAAAAAGTATTTTGGTGAGGGGAGGTGTCAGGTTTCGGGTGTCGCGGTGTCGCGGTGAAATGCTTATAAATTAAAGAGTTAAGCCAAATAGTTATTTTTCATAAATTGTTCATCTGTATCAATAATTTTTGATTGGGAAGAAGGAAATACAGTATTTTTAGAGAAAAAAGGCTATTTTTGGCACTTTTTTAGGATTTTATTGTACTCAAACCTTTTTAAAACCTTTTAACTTTGCCCATTGCCCTTTTCCCTTCACCTCACAACTCCGCTTTTCCGCACCCCCCAATTAGACTGCCGTTAACATTTGCAACTTATACAGACTGGCATATAAACCATTTTGATCTAATAAATCCTCATGGCTACCAGACTCAATTAACTCCCCATTTTTTAACACTAAAATTTTATCTACATTCCGAATAGTAGAAAGACGATGGGCAATAATAATCGCTGTTTTATTGATTAACAATTTATCTAACGCCTCTTGAGTCTCCGCTTCCGTTGCCACATCAAGGCTAGAAGTTGCCTCATCCAAGACTAAAATGTTAGGGTTACGAATAGCTACCCTCGCAAATGCTAATAACTGTTTTTGCCCTGCGGAAATATTAGCGCCCCTCTCCCTTAATTGAGTATTATATCCTTGGGGTAACTGCTCAATGAGAGAATTAATATTAGTTAAATTTACTGCCCTTTCCACCTCAGCAAAATCATAATTTTCTCCTAACGTGATATTTCGTTTGACATCCCCCGCAAAAATGAAACTTTCTTGCAAAATTACGCCAATGTGACTGCGCAACTCACTTTGAGTAATATTTTTGATGTCAATACCATCCACCAAAATTCTACCCTTAGTCGGTTCATATAAACGACATAAAAGACGGATAATAGAACTTTTTCCAGCGCCCGTCGGACCCACCAAAGCGACTTTTTCACCCGGTTTGATGGTAAAATTAAGATTCTTCAACACATATTCATCAGGTTTATAACCAAACCAAACATTCTCAAAGCGAATTTCGCCCACCGCTTGATTTTCGCTCAAATTATCATCAAAACTAACACTATTATCTCGATCTTTAATCTCGATAGGAATATTCATTAACTCCGAAATACGCTCAATGGCAGTAAAACCAGCTTGGAACATGGTAAACTTATCAGCAAATTGACGCAAAGGATCAAACAATCTTTGCGCGTATAAAATAAAAGCCGATAAAGTACCATAATTCATATTATCTTGCAGGATTAATACCCCACCAATCCACAACACCAACGCAATCGCACCCAAAGAAACCCATTCAAGGGTAGCAGACACCGCCGAATCATGAAAAATCGTCTTATCAACAGCGATACGATAACGATCATTTACTGTGCGAAAAACCTCACTATTATACTTTTCTCGGCGAAATAACTGCACAATATTAATGCCCACGACATTCTCTTGTAACATGGAATTTAATACTGATAATTCCTCTCGCGCCCGATAATTTGCCTTACGATATTGTTTTTGGAAATAAATGATTAATCCCGATACAGGAATCAACATTAATACCAATAATAAGGCTAACTGCCACTGCACCGAAACCATCGTAAAAATGATGGCGAGAATGTAAAATATATCGCTGAGAATACCAATAGCGCCCGTCGCAAATACATCTCCCAAGGCTTCCACGTCACTGGTTAACCTTGTTACCAATTTACCGACAGGGGTTTTATGGAAAAAATTAGAAGATAAAGAAGTAACATGATCGAATAAATCTTGACGAATAAAAGCGGTAATTTCCTGCCCCACTTTTTGCACCAGAAAACCCTGCCAAGCAAGAAATACTGTCCGAAAAGCAATGGTTAATAAAAGAATTAAACCTAGTAAATTTAAACCATCTCTCACGGCAGATGAAGATAAGAAAAACCAAGTATCTTCCCCTCTTAATAATGAAATAGCCTGACCAACAATGAGAGGTTGAATGGCGCCGGCAATGGATAAAGGAATAAGTAAAATTAAAGATAAAACTAGAACTGGAGATTTTCTTTTGGCATAGGGAACTAATTTTAACACTAATCCCCAATCATTATTTTTAAGATTCATTGATTGATATTTTCGTGCGCTGACTATACCTAGTTTATCGAATCGAATCATAAACGGTTTAAAACTCGATCTTTTCAGACTTGAGGAAATTTAATGGTAATCTAAGCTATCTTAAAATTTACCTTTGCCCTTTGCCCTTTGCCCTTTGCCCTTTTAACTAGCTTCATGAGTAGTCAAGTACTATTGATTTTGAGAACAAAAGAGTTATAATGTAATGCCAAGCAAGATATTGTACTAGGGGCGTACCATTAATGCAAATAAACTAATGATTACCACCATGAATCAAGTACAACGGCGGAGGGCGCTGGGAGGGCGCTGTCCATCATCTCACAGAAAAAAAGACAATCTTATTAAGCAAAAACAATCACCTATTACCTTACTATATAGCTGTGAAGAAAATAATCAAGATCAGTTATTTTGGGAAAATATAGAAGAACCCTACCGAGAAATATTAGAAGACTGTTATCATCATGCTGAAAATAGTAAATATAGCCATATTAAAGAAATTACTAATAGTATTAAATATAATCGTTTAAATTATATAAAATTTGGTTTACAGTTGTATCAAGTAAGATATTATAAATTATATAAAAGTCAATTTAACTCATTTAAAGAATACTGTGAACAAGAAATACATTATCCTGTATGGCGTGTAAATAAAGCCATTGAGGCTTCAAGGGTAGCAATAGAATTAATCAAATATGGTTTTAACGTCATTCCCCAAAATGAAGCTCAAGCCCGTCCTTTAACTAAATTAAATTCAATAGAATTAATTAATAAATGGCAAGAAGTTTTAGAAACTTACCCCTTTCATACTATTACAGCTTCTCGCATTGAAAAGATAATTTTTGGTGAGCCAAGTAATAAACGTGTTACTCTTAAATTACCTAATAATATTGTTAGAGATATAGAAAATAAAGCCATAGAAAATAAACTTTCTACGGGAGAATTAATTGCTAAAATTTTTCAAGGCGAGATCATTATTAACAGTGATGGAACAATGGAAAAAATAGTTAATTGTAATGAAGAAAATATCGAAGATATTAACAAAGAAAGTCTGCAAAAATGGCAAAAAGATTTAACAATTATTAATAATAATGAGGGTAATAAATTAGATCAATTTGCGGAAGAATTAGCGGAAGAAGTCAAACATACCGTCACGGATTTTCGAGAAGTAATCAAAAAATGTTTCATCAAGTCTTTTCTGCAATCCTCTTCTGCATAAAACCTTTGTTTACAGCGCATTTCAAATGAATAAACCACGTTTTTTGTTTCTCGCAGAGGCGCAAAGACGCAAAGATAATATTTGTAATAATCCAAAGTGTGGTTTAAGGAAATGAAAACTGCTGTAATATCATGTTCGGGTAAAATCTGTTATAAAAGACTATATCTTCGCAATTTACCCACCGTGTAATGAATTACACGGCTAGTGGTATTTCGTTCAATAAATTGAACTAAGATACTGATATTACTAATTTGTAAGTCATCAAACAGACTTAATACAACTTTACTTTTCCCTTTAAAAACCTATTGTTGCAAATTTTTTTCTTGGTAAAAATCAAAAAAATGTACCTGTTGCCAATTAATTTCTAAATAAATAATTTCACCAATTTTTACACTTTGATCACCAAATATTTTCACTTGTAATTCTTGTTCGAGATAACTATTAATTTGACCATAAATAATTGTTTCATTACCTAATGATTCCACTAAGTTAACTTTAATAGCAATGGTTTGGTCTGAAGATTGAGCTAAGAAAAAATGTTCTGGTCTGATACCTAACCAAACTTTTTCATAGTGATAATTAGCTAGAATAGATTGCCATTTTTCAGTTAATTTTATAGTTAAATATTCCGTTTTAATTATATTAGGTTGATGGTAGTTTACTAATAAAAAATTCATGGGAGGAGAACCAATAAATTGAGCAACAAATTTATTTGCTGGTTGCCGATAAACCTGTAAAGGGGTGTCCACTTGTTGGATTTCTCCTTGATTCATAATGGCGATGCGATCACCCATGGTCATAGCTTCCACTTGATCGTGGGTAACATAGATGGTGGTAACTTGCAGTTGTTTTTGTAGTTGTACGATTTGACCACGGGTTTCCATTCTTAATTTAGCATCAAGATTGGATAAAGGCTCATCCATTAAAAAGGCTTGAGGATTACGCGCAATGGCTCTACCAAGGGCTACCCGTTGTTTTTGTCCGCCAGAAAGTTGCTTGGGGAGACGATCTAAAAGGTGATCAATTTGTAGTAATTCCGCCACTTTTTGAACTTGGGCGTTAATTTTTTGCTCTTGAGGAGAAAAATAGCGCCAACGGGAAGGTAGCGCCCGACTAAGATTTGCCAAGATATTGGCAGGAGTAAAGTTAGGAGAATTTTGGTTCATGCGCCGTAAACCGAAGGCGATGTTATCGTATACCGTGAGATGGGGATAAAGAGCGTAGTTTTGGAATACCATGGCAATGTCGCGCGCTTTGGGAGGAAGATCATTAACTTTTTGTTGCGCGATAATGATATTACCGGCGGTGATTTCTTCCAAACCAGCAATAAGACGCAATAGGGTGCTTTTTCCGCAACCAGATGGCCCTACCAATACCATAAATTCCCCTTGTTGAATGGTTAGGTTAATGCCTTTAAGAATGTGATGAGTGTCTTTTTTATCGTTAGGAGTGGGCTTTGTTTCCTCTGAGGGGATGTCAATGGGAGTTGTAGTCTGTTGACGAGGTGATGTATAGCTTTTATATAAGTTTTCGATAATTACCAAGATACCAACTCACTCTAAAATTATTATTTCAGAATTATAATTTATTTTTGTCTATGTAGGGGTTGCTGAAAAAGTCTTTTAGTGAGGGGAGGTGTCAGTAGTCAGTAGTCAGGTGTCAGGTGTCAGGTGTCAGGTGTCAGGTGTCAGGTGTCAGGTGTCAGGCTTCAGGTGTCAGGTGTCAGGCTTCAGGTGTCAGGTGTCAGGCTTCAGGTGTCAGGAGAAATGCTTATAAATTAAAGACTTTAGCCAAATAGTTATTGTCCATTGTCCATTGTCAATTGTCCATTGCCCTTTTGATCTGAACCTTTATTGCAAAGAAAAGGTCTAAAAAAGTGTATTAAGCAAAAGCAAAGATTATGGCAGTGTTAGCGGATGATACCACCGAGATGAAAGACTCGGATTTAATTCGGCAGTGCAAACTAGGTCATCAAAGTTCTTTTCGTTTACTTTACCAACGTTATCAGCAGAAGGTTAGATCGACTTTATTTAAGCTGTGTGGTACAGAGTTACTGGACGATTTGACCCAAGAAGTATTTATCAAGGCTTGGAAAGGATTACCAAAACTAAGAGAAAATGCTTATTTTTCTACTTGGCTTTATCGCATTTGTTGGAATGTGGCTTGTGATCGCCGTCGCCAATTAGCTCGAATTAAGCGTGATCGCCAAACTTTATTGACTCATGATCCTGATGTGATTTCTGATCCGGAAGATTTGTTGCAAATACATTATCAGGAAATGGTACAAGAAGGTTTACAACATCTCAAGTTGGATCATCGAGTTGTCCTAATCTTACATGATCTGGTGGATTTACCACAAAAGGAAATCGCTTCTATTTTAGATGTGCCGGTAGGTACGGTCAAATCAAGGTTATTCAATGCTCGTAAGGCTATGCGTAATTTTTTAGAACTTCAGGGAGTAACGATATGAGTCAATTTAATACGGAGGAGGATCAAAAATTAACTGAATTTTTGCGTTGTTATTCTCCGGCTACGCCCCCAGCGCCCTCCAACCAAGCAGAAATCATCTGGGAAGCCATTAATACCCAGAAGAAAGGGGGAGGGCGCTGGTGGATACCGGTGGGGATTATCACAGGTTTAGCGTTAATGGGGGCAACGGTGGCATTTCCCAAGCCAATTTTCAGATATGCCCAACAAGAGAGTGATTTAGACACCTTTATGGTGGAAGCGTGGGAAAAATCTCTCGCTATTACCGACGATACGGAAATCCATGAGGATTATTTACTTCTCACCACTGAATTTTAGTCAACTATTTATTATTTAAAGAGGATAATTAACCATGAATAAGAATATCAAATTTTTTCTAGCTTGTACTACTTTAATGGGTGTCTTTGTTACCCATGAAGTTAAAGCCTCAGAAACTGTAAAACTTAACAATACCATTGAAGTTGCTCAAATGTGGCAAAGAGGCGACGACAAAGGAAAATACGATAAAGATAATTTAGCAGAAAAGTTAAATTTGACAGCTCAACAAAGGCAGGAAATGAGTCAAATTAAGGCTAAGTATGACCCACAAATGAAAACTTTACGAGAGGAGATGGGCGCTGAAAGAGAAAAACTCCGCACTATGATGAGGAATAATGAATCAACGGAAAATATCCGTAGCCAAAACCAAGTGATTGCTAATTTAGGGAATAAAATGCGCGCTTTAGGTTTTGAAAGTATGCTGGAAATGCGGGAAGTACTAACCCCAGAACAAAGAGATAAATTTGCGGAGTTAATGCAGGAAAGAAGAGCGAATATGCCTGAACAAAGACGCAATCGCTAAATTTTTATCGTTTTTTCAGCTAAAATGTTTATAAACAAGGGGTTTAAACCCCTTGATGAGATTAAAATAATAAAATAATATCCTTATCCATGTAAAAATCTTAATAAGTTTTTATGTCGTTGGTTGTCAAAAAGTAATCAAAAAAACAACCTAAAAGTAGAAGTGTGATTAGAAAATATGAAACAATGGGTTAATTATTAGGAAAAACCGATCAAAACCGAATGAAAGTAACCCTAGACAAATTATCCCAGTGGAAAGAGGAAAAAAAGCCAATAGTTTGCCTAACAGCATGGGATTATGCCATCGCCTCTTTATTGGATAATGCTGGGGTAGATATTATCTTAGTGGGGGATTCTTTAGCCATGGTAGCCTTAGGACATTCTCACACTTTACCGATTACTTTAGATGAAATGATCCATCATACCAAGGCAGTGTGTCGAGGGGTGAAGGGCGCTTTTGTGGTGTGTGATTTACCATTTCTTACTTATCAGGGTAGTATCAATCAGGCTATTGAGTCAGCAGGGCGAGTGATTAAGGAAACTAATGCTGAAGCCGTAAAATTAGAGGGTGGCTACCCTAGCATGATCGAAACAGTAAGTAGATTAACCGAAATTGGCATCCCGGTCATGGGTCATGTGGGTTTAACCCCTCAATCTGTAAGAGCTTTAGGATATAAACAGCAGGGCAAAACACTTCCACAGCAAGAAATAATTTTCAATCAAGCTATGGCTTTAGAGAAAGCCGGAGCATTTGCCATTGTATTAGAACATATTACCCCTGAGTTAGCTCAAAAAATTACTGCTAGTGTCTCAATTCCTACTATCGGCATCGGCGCTGGAGGTGATTGTGACGGGCAAATATTAGTTACCGCCGATTTATTAGGATTGTCGGCAAAATTACCGCCTTTTGCCAAAGCCTACACCAATTTAAGAGAAATTATTAGCAATTCTGTTAGTGAATTTGCCGAAGATGTCAAAAATCATCGTTTTCCCAGTTAGGGATTGATGAAAAAGTATTTTAGTGAGGGGAGGTGTCAGGCTTCGGGTGTCAGGTGTCAGATGAAATCTTTATAAATTAAAGAGTTAAGCCTTTAAACCTTTGCCCCTTTAACTTTGCCCTTTTTTAACTTTGCCAAAAAAAAGAAGAGATAAAAAATCCTCTTTTGTTTATAATATAAATACTCTTGTACTAAGTTAATCTGTGGTAGAAGAAGCACTATACTATAAGGAAACTGCATTACTGAAAGAGAAAAATCATGGCCACAAGTACCTCCTCTGCAAAGTCTGATAAAGAAAAAGCCTTGGATTTGGTTTTAAGTCAAATTGAACGTAATTTTGGTAAAGGTGCGATCATGCGTCTTGGGGATGCCTCTAAGATGAAAGTAGAAACCATTTCTAGCGGCGCCCTCACCCTTGATCTTGCCCTCGGTGGTGGGTTGCCCAAAGGGAGAATTATCGAAATTTATGGGCCGGAAAGTTCAGGGAAAACAACTTTAGCTCTCCATGCCATTGCGGAGGTACAAAAAGCTGGAGGAGTTGCCGCCTTTGTGGATGCTGAACACGCGCTCGATCCTAGTTATTCTAGCGCCCTTGGGGTGGACATTGAAAACCTGTTGGTAGCACAGCCAGACAACGGTGAGGCAGCCTTAGAGATTGTGGATCAATTAGTGCGTAGTGCGGCGGTGGATTTAGTGGTGGTGGATTCCGTGGCGGCCTTGGTGCCTCGAGCGGAAATTGAAGGGGAAATGGGGGATTTACAGGTGGGTTTACAGGCGCGTCTCATGAGTAAGGCTTTGCGCAAAGTGGCTGGAAATATCGGTAAATCGGGCGCTACCGTAATTTTTCTTAACCAGCTACGGCAAAAAATCGGCATTAGCTATGGTAATCCAGAAGTAACCACCGGTGGTACAGCATTGAAATTTTATGCTTCCGTGCGCTTAGATATTAGAAGGATTCAAACCTTGAAAAGAGGGACAGAAGGGGAGTATGGTATCAGAGCGAAGGTGAAAGTAGCGAAAAATAAAGTAGCGCCCCCCTTCCGTATTGCCGAATTTGACATTATTTTTGGTCATGGCATTTCTCGTATTGGTTGCCTGTTGGATATGGCAGAGAAAACCGATGTGGTAACGAGGAAGGGCGCTTGGTATAGTTACGAAGGGGATAATATTGCCCAAGGGCGCGATAATGCGGTTAAATATTTAGAGGAGAATCTCGAATTAGCTGGAGTCGTGGAACAAAAAGTTAAGGAAAAATTAGAAATCACTAACGTTAGTTTTGCCTCCTCCGATGAAGAAGAATAAGGAAAAGGGCAAAGGGTTTATGAATTATGAATTATGAATTATGAATTATGAATTATAATCCTCCCCTGCCTCCTCTGCTTCCCCTGCTTCCCCTGCTTCCCCTGCTTCCCCTGCTTCCCTTCTCCCTCTGCTTCTGTCTCCCTCAACATCCCCGTCATAAGTATCAATGAAAATTCCTGTATTAGATTTAAAGCAACAGTATCAACAAATTAAAACCGACATCGACAGCGCCCTCCACCAAGTTTTAGAATCTAGTCAATTCGTACTTGGTCCAGAAGTGATTAAATTAGAAGAGGAAGTAGCTCAATACTTGGGGGTAAAACACGCTATTGGGGTTAATTCGGGTACAGATGCACTAATTATCTTGTTAAGGGCGCTAAATATTGGGGTAGGAGATGAAGTGATAACCACCCCCTTTTCTTTTTATGCTACGGCGGAATCCATTAGTTTGGTGGGCGCTAAACCCATTTTTGTTGATATTGACAGTGATAGTTTTAATCTGAATCCCGATTTAATTAAGGAAGTCATTACTCCTCAAACTAAAGCTATTATGCCCGTACATTTGTACGGTCAACCTGCCAAAATGGCTCAAATTGTCGCTATCGCCCAAGAGTATAATTTAGCCATTATCGAAGATTGCGCCCAAGCCTTCGGTGCGAAATACTACGGGGATTGTCTCGGTTGTGATCAACTGTGCAATCAGGATATATTAAAAGGAAAATATGTCGGTGGTATTGGGGCGGGGGGCGCCTTTTCTTTTTATCCTACTAAAAATCTTGGTGCTTATGGTGACGGTGGCATGATAGTGACGAATGATGATCACATGGCTGAATTAGCTAAAATGTTGAGGGCGCACGGTTCAAAGAAAAACTATCATAACGAAATGTTAGGATATAATTCTCGTCTTGATAGCATTCAAGCTACGATTTTAAGGGTTAAATTAAAACATATAGACAAATGGAATAAGGCACGGCAAAACATTGCTAAAATCTATAATCAGCTATTAGCAAATAACTCTTTAATTGTTACACCACAATACTCACAAGGTCATGTTTTTCATCAATATACGATTAAAGTGACCAATGGAAAAAGAGATCAATTAAAAGAATATTTAGCAAAAAATGATATTGGTAGCATGATTTATTACCCAATACCACAAGATCAATTACCAGTATATGAAAATCAATATCAACCGCAACCAGTAGCGATGCAGTTAGCCCAAGAGGTGTTAAGTTTGCCCATGTATCCTGAATTGACACCCCAACATATTGAAACCGTTGCCTATACCATCATCGATTGGACGAAAAAATATCATAACTAGGGTTTGTTGAAAAAGTGGAGTGGTGAGGGTAGGTGTCAGGCTTCGGGTGTCAGGTTTCAGGTGAAATGCTTATAAATCAAAGACTTTAGCCAAATAGTTATTTTTCATAAATTGCTAATTTGT
>JACYMF010000004.1 GCA_015272165.1 Cyanobacterium sp. T60_A2020_053 | reverse complement strand
TCCTGTCATAAAACTTTTTCCTTCATTATAAATCATCTCATAAAAATGCAACGCCTAAACTACAGTAATAACCTAAAACCTTTGCTACTATTTAACTTTGGCTGGTTTGCCTAAAGTTGGTGAAAACATAGGGCATTGATTGTATTACTATTTAATATTTAGGCTAAAAATAATGAAAGTTAATCAAGATAGACTGAGACAATGGGTTAATTTCATAGCCATCCTATCTGCCTTTGGCTTCAATATCTGGGCTAACATCGTCCCTTGGAAGGGATTGACAATCGGTGAAATTTCGACTACCTTTTTCCCCAATGTACTGATTATTCCTGCTAACTATGCTTTTGCTATTTGGGGACTCATTTATTTAGGATTAATCAGTCTAGCTATTTACCAAGTTTTACCAACTCAAAGCAATAATCCTCGCCTACGCCAGATGGGCTACTATTTAGCTATTAGCAGTTTGAGCCAAATAATTTGGCTATTTCTTTTTCAATCTCAATTATTTGCCCTATCAGTTATAGCAATGGTCGGCATTTTGATTCCTTTAATTCTCCTCTACCTGAATTTAGGCATTAACTTAACAAACCTTCCTTCCTCACAAAGATGGTTGGTCAATTTTCCCGTCAGCATCTATCTCGCTTGGATTAGTGTAGCCACTATTATCAACGTGGCTTCGGCTCTGGACATAGCAAATTGGAATAGCTGGGGAATTAGTCCTCAAGTTTGGACAGCAATCATGATGGTAGTAAGTGCGGTTATAGGAGTAATAGTCACTTGGCAACGCAGGGATAGCATTTATGGCGGGGTTTTTGCTTGGGCTTATGTCGCACTCGCCTTGCGACAAGGGCAAAATCCCACTCTTGCTGTGATGGCTGGTGTACTAGCTGGACTGCTGATACTTGTTATCAGTATTAGGAGACTAAAGAGGAAAAGAATTTAATTGGTGAAAATCAAGCTGTTAAGAGTTAGATTTTCTGGTCGTGCATTAGACCTCTCCAGAAATTCTAGTTTATCTATAGGGATCATAAATAAACTATTACTAATTTATAAAAACAATACTTAAATTGATTACTAAAATAATTATTGGAGATGTCTATTAGTTAGTGAATTGAAAATTTTACCCCTTAGTTCCTCTTGACATTAACCATTGAGTTAACCCCGGAAACCAACTATAAATCGATGTCATCAGCGCCCCTGAACCCACAATAACTGATGGAGAAGGATGTTGAACTACTTCCCAGATTGCTTTGGCTACATCTTCTGGTTGACTAGCTAGAGGACTTTTGAGCATTTCTTTCATCTGTTGGCGCATGACATCTTCCTGTTGCTCATTTCCCGAACGAAAAACTGCCCTTGACAGAAAATCACTATTCGTCACTGAAGGATGGACACCGCACACCTGAATCCCTTTTGGTTCTAATTCCAAACGCAGTGTCTCTGTCAAGCCCGTGACAGCGTATTTGCTCGTACAGTAAGCCGTCATGTTAGGTAAAGGCATTTTCCCGCCAAACGAGCCAACATTAACGATAGTGCCTTGTTTACGCTCTAAAAAATGGGGAAGTAGGGCATAAATGGGATAAATATAGCCCCAGAGATTGACATTCAGTATCCGTTGCCAATCTTCTAAGGTAGTCTTTTCCATTGGTGCAGTCATGCAGATACCTGCATTGTTAATCAGTAAGTCAATATGACCAAACTTAGTCAATGCTTTGTCCATCAGAATGTTGACTTGCTCTGAGTCAGTCACATCACAGGCAATAGGTAAGGCTTTCACCCCTAGAGACTCAATTTCTTGAGCAACTGAACTCAAACGCTCAAAAGTACGCGCGGCGAGGACAATATTATAGCCTTTACTGGCAAATAGCTTGGCTGTGGAGCGACCAATCCCTTGAGAAGAACCCGTAATTAATACTGTAGAAACCATTTTATATATTTGTCGCAAAAACATTAGCACTACTTACATAAGTTTACACAACCATGAAGCACAATAACGACATTCTTAATTTTCAATGCTGGTGGATTGATGGTGGTGCGGTATCACATTCCCTAACTTGATTTTATGGTAGTATGAGCTAGTCAGCGTGGGACAGTTAAACCAAATTTTTAATTTGCTTGAAACAGTAGTGAGTGTTGCTAATGGATAAAAGAATTATTTCACTGTTGCCAAGTGCCACAGAAATTGTCGTGGCTCTCGGATTGATGGAGGCTTTAGTCGGGCGCTCTCATGAATGTGACTATCCAAGGGAAGTTGGCAAGTTGCCCATCTGTACTGAAGCGAGGTTGAATTCCAAGAAATCGAGTCGGGAAATTGATGCTGATGTGCAGTCTCTCTTACAATCAGCCGTAAGTATCTATGAACTGAAAACAGATGTGATAGAACAACTACAACCGACTCACATTATTACTCAGGATCAGTGCGATGTTTGTGCTGTCAGTTTCCCAGAAGTAGAGAAGGCGGTTGCATTGTTGATTTCCAGTCAGCCTCAAATCATCTCCCTACAACCGAATTTACTTAAAGAAGTTTGGGCAGACATTGAACGAGTTGCCCGAGTATTAGATGTTCCTTGTGAACCAGTTTTACAACAATTACAGGGAAGAGTTCAAAAGATAGTCTCTCAAACAGAAACCTTGTCAGAAGATAACCGTCCGACTGTGGTGGCTTTGGAATGGACTGAACCTTTAATGGGAGGGGGAAATTGGATTCCAGAGTTGATAGAAATGGCTGGGGGCAAATCCTTATTGGGCAAGAAAGGGGAACATTCACCTTATCTAACTTGGGATACCTTATCTCAAGCAGACCCTGAAGTAATTATTATCATGCCCTGTGGCTTTGATTTAGAGAGGACTCGTCAGGAATCTCAAATGTTGACCAGACACCCTGACTGGAACAATTTACAAGCAGTTAAGCAGGGGAAAGTCTTCATCACTGATGGGAATGCTTATTTTAACCGTCCGGGTCCTCGTTTAGTTGATTCTTTGGAAATCTTGGCTGAAATTTTCCATCCAGATGGCTTTAATTTTGGCTATCAGGGAAAGGCTTGGCAACTCTGAAATAGATAAGAATGATAATCAGGTCAGGAATAAGTTTGTGGATGATACCCAAGCACAACAGGGTAGGTTAATCATCACTGCAAATGGCTATCAACCAGCCTATATCACTATTCCTAATCCTATGTACGGCTATTGGGAAAATGGACTATATGATGCTGAAGAGTATGGTAAATCATCAATTTGGGATTTAACACCAGAGCAAAAATCAGCACAAAGGATAAAATCACTAATCACATGGAGCAACAGATGAGCCTAGAACAACTACAACAACCAATTATCGGCGATGTCATCAAGGCATTAAGACTAGAACTAAAGTTATCCCAAGAAAAGTTTGCTAGTGAATTGGGGGTGTCCTTTAGCTCCCTCAATAGGTGGGAAAACCATCGCACTATGCCCTCTATTCTAGCTATGAAGATACTTGACCAACATTTACAGCAATTAGATGATAGGGGTAATCAGATATTACAGCAGACATTAGCTAACAAGTAGTAAGGATGAAAGTAAAAGAAATTATTAAAATCATCGAAAAAGATGGTTGGTATTTAGTCAGAACTAAAGGTAGTCATCGACAATATAAGCATGGTGAAAAAAAAGGATTAGTGACAATAGCGGGTAAATTATCTGATGATTTAGCGTCCGGCACGGCTAATAGTATTTTTAAACAAGCACAAATGAAATAAAGGAGTTAATTTTATGCGTTATGCCATTGTGATCGAAAAAGCACCATCTAACTATTCAGCCTACTGCCCTGATTTGCCGGGCTGTGTAGCTACTGGTTATACCATTGAGGAGGTAAAAAAAGAAATGACAGAAGCAATCTCCTTTCACCTCGAAGGACTGCGAGAGGAAGGTTTACCCGTACCTTTACCACTGTCCTTAACTGATTATATTGAAGCTAGTTAACTAAGGAATTAAAATGATTAAAATTATTGTTGTCTGTTTGTTGGTATTAATGGTCAATCTTCCCGTGTCCGCAAATGAAAAACCAAAACCCACTAATCAACCACCATTACCTGCCTGTGTGCGTACGGACTGTGATTGTAAGGACTTTAAAACCCAGAAGGAAGCTCAAAGAGTGCTAGATGCTTTCCCTGGCGCCCCCCATAAGTTAGACCGTGACAAGGATGGTATTGCCTGTGAAAGACTAAGATAATAAGGAATTAAACAAAATGAGTAAAACCATCGTCATAACAGGAGTAAGCAGGGGATTAGGAAAGGCATTAACAGAGCAGTTAATCAGTCTTGGTCATACTATCATCGGTTGTTCCCGTTCCCATGATGCTGTCCACAGCTTACAACAGCAGTATCCTGACCATTACTTTACAGTAGTTGATATTGCTGATGATACACAGGTTAAGGCATGGGTACAGTCTTTTAGTGACACTCCTGATTTAGTGATTAATAATGCAGGGATTATCAACCAACCAGCGCCCCTCTGGGAAATCAGTGCTGATGAGTTCTCGTCTGTCATGGATGTGAATGTTAAGGGTACAGCTAATGTTATCCGTCATGTTGTGCCACTGATGTTAAAGGAAAAGCAGGGGATTATCGTTAATCTTAGCTCAGGGTGGGGCAGGTCAACATCCCCCGAAGTAGCACCCTACTGTGCATCAAAATGGGCAATAGAAGGACTGACGAAAGCATTAGCCCAAGAATTACCGTCAGGCATGGCAACTGTAGCACTGAATCCGGGTGTTATCTATACTGAGATGCTAAAGATTTGCTTTGGTGATGAAGCTCAACACTACCAAACAGCTAAGGCATGGGCAACCAAAGCAGTACCATTATTGTTGAAGTTGTCGGCTCAACATAATGGACAATCATTAACAGTGAATTAAGCATAATTACTGATAGCGTTGATAAAGTTCTAATGCCCCTTGCTGATGTCTTTCTCGTAAATGCAGAGGAGAAATAACTTCCACACAACTACCATAACTCTGTAACCAAATCAAAAATTCATTAAGAGAACGGGGGGGAAGGTTAATCATATAATCAGTAAATAAAGTTTGACTATTACTTTTATCTTTATGAACTTTCATTGTCTGTTTAGGATGCCTCAAATCACCCTCAATAATTAAATCAGCTACAGGAGGATAAAATCTTACTTTAATCTTTTCTAAAGTTAACTTTCCCCTTAATTCTAGTTCCTGTTCTTCTAAGTTACCTAAGTTTAATCCCCAACCATTAGTTAATAATTGTTCTACTTTTCTTAAAGATTCTTTTTGTGCTTCGATGTTTCTTCCTGCTGATGATAGTAGTCGAAAATAATCACTAAAGCGATTAACTCTACCCATAATTAATTGACCATTAGCACAATTTTCATAGATTAAATACCATGCAATATTATAATAAATTAACTGCAAGGGAATAACAATTTCTATGCCAACATGACCTTGATTGTAATAATCTTTTTTACGACTGATTTCAATAGCTTGTCCTTTAATAATAGCCTGTTCTAAAGCAGAAAGATGATGATATAAAGTATGCTGATTATTTCCTTTTAATATCATTTCTTCAGGGTTTGTATAATTGATAGCACGATTAAGATTCCTTTTTACAGGGTAGAAAAAATCATCTTTTTTCTCCAGTTTTAATCCTCTAATTCTTTTCTCTAATTGTCCATAAATTTTCTTAGCAGTAGCATCACCCTGATAATTTGCCATTGAGTCTAAAGCATCAAAGGCGACTTTCAATTCTGATTTACTCATTACCCCTGTACCAACATAATAACCCCAGCGATACATTCTCTTTTCTAAAACACCATACTCTCTCAAAACTTCTATATCCTTCCTTAAAGTGGCAATAGCAGGAGTTTCTAGGTCAATTTGCAAATCTTCAGCCATTTTAATAATGTCTTCCTGTAATTGTTGTACAGGATTAATACAATCATCATCAACTGAGTAGGGATAATTAATAATGGTTGTAATTAATAACATTAATCTTTGGAAAGACTTGAGGTCACTGTGGCGATGTAGGTAAGGTTTCTTTGCCATTTTAATTAAACATAATATCCACAATTATATCCAAAGTTCAGCATTCTTTTACAGTATAAATATTTGAGAGGGAAAACTTAGTTTTATCAATATTATCAAATTGCTGTTTTTCTTATTAGATTAAGTGATGATCTAATTAAATAAATACTGTAAGACCAATGAATTATCGCCTCAAAGGAAGTTTAATCAAAAATATTGCTTCTGCTTTTATGAATGGCTTAATCACTTTAACCCTACTTTTGATAGCGCCCCTCGGACTAGCTTCTGTCATTACCAATACCATCGCCATCAGTATTTCTACCTTCGTAGTAACAATGGCATTTGACGTTGTTGCCCTCTGGCTACAGCAATCTCCATATTTAGACCGACCATTGGAGAGAGAATTTTCTCAGAAGTTGAGAGAAAATCACCCTAATTTAAAACGTAGAGATGACTAATAATGAAAACAGTATATAGCAATTATTATGAAGATTAGGCACAAGACAATCACGAAGTGATCCCCCTAAATCCCCCTTAAAAAGGGGGACTTGAGAATAATCAACGTACCTCAATCATCATGAAAACAGTATATATTTCCCAGCAAGGATGCTATTTATGTCTAGACCAAGAGCAAATTCTGGTGAAAAAGAATAAACAGGTCATTAATGAAATTCAGTTGCCACTGGTAGAGCAAATCCTTATCTTTGGTAAATCTCAACTAACTACTCAATTAATCAGAAAGTGTTTATGGCAGAATATCCCTATTCTTTATCTGTCCAGAATGGGTTATTGCTACGGCAGGATTATCAGTATTGAAAGGGGTTATCGTCAATTATCCCGTTATCAACAGCAAATAGAATTTTACGAGAAATTAACTACAGCTAAAATTATTATCTCAGCAAAAATTAATAACTCAAAAATCATTATTCAAAGGCAACAAAGAAGAAAATCAAACCTAGAATTACAACAGGTTATTGATAGTTTAAGCTATCTACAAAACCAAGCTGAAAAAGCTGATAGTATTGAAAGATTATTTGGTTATGAGGGCGCTGGTGCATCCACATATTTCTCTGCTTTTGGGCAATGTTTAAGCAATCCTGATCTCGTCTTTTATTCTCGTTCTCGTCGTCCACCCGGAAATGAAATAAATGCCTTGCTTAGTTTCGGTTATCAAGTGCTATGGAATCATCTCTTGTCTTTGATAGAATTGCAAGGGTTAGACCCATACTACGGTTGTTTGCATCAAAATAATGAACGTCATGCTTCTTTAGCTTCTGATTTAATGGAAGAATTTAGGGCTGGAATTGTTGACTCTTTAGTGCTTTATTTAGTTAATAAAAATATTATTAAAGCTAGAGAGGATTTTAGTTTTCGTGATGGTGGTTGCTACTTAAATGACAATGGCAGAAGGAAATATTTACAAGCATTTGTGACTAGGATGGAAGAAATAATTACTAATGATTTAGGAGAGAAACAACCAAGATGGGATTTATTGATGCAACAGGTGAAAAAGATTAAACAATTCTTCTACAATCCAGCTATGGGTTATCAACCTTATTTACTAAGATGATGTTTTACCTTATTTGTTATGATATTGCCGATGACAAAAGAAGAAACAAAATAGCAAGTATTCTGGAAGGCTATGGGTCAAGAGTGCAATTTAGTGTCTTTGAATGTGTCCTCAGTGGTAAGCAATATCAACAACTGCAACAAAAACTAAAGAAGATTTTTAAGAAGGAGGAAGATAGTTTAAGATTTTACTGTATTTCTCGGCACACTCTTAATAATATTGAGGTATGGGGAGTTAACTCGGAAATAACGGAGGCTTTTTCTTCTGTTATTGTTTAGCGACGGATAATGAAAATGCCCTCAAACGACCATTTCTCATATTATCCCTCGATGTATAGCTATATAAGGATTTCAGACATTATTCTTGGACAAAAAAGATGATTATGGGTTATAATCTTGCTATCGTTCGCAAACTGCTTCTGGAGCTATTGCTCGACAAGCGTTTCAGAGACGGCTCTCTCTCTTAATGGGGGAAAATACTTGAATGGAAACAATGGAGGTGTATGATGACGGACAAGATTTTTTTTGTCACTCTCTCTTAATGGGGGAAAATACTTGAATGGAAACATTAGATAAAAAATAGATATGAAATTATTAAATAGCTCTCTCTTAATGGGGGAAAATACTTGAATGGAAACTTGCTATTCCTATCTCAGAACGATGACGATATTTAGTCTCTCTCTTAATGGGGGAAAATACTTGAATGGAAACTTATGACTTAACTGTGTTGTCAAGAGCCAAGATTGTAGAGAGCTCTCTCTTAATGGGGGAAAATACTTGAATGGAAACCATATAGCACCTGTCGTAATCGGAGATCATAATCAAGCTCTCTCTTAATGGGGGAAAATACTTGAATGGAAACAACCCTAACTTTGATTAGAAATCAAAGTAATTAAACTCTCTCTTAATGGGGGAAAATACTTGAATGGAAACATAAAATAATGGGGTGAAATTCCCCATTAAACAATAATAACTCTCTCTTAATGGGGGAAAATACTTGAATGGAAACATAAAAAGCCAAAAGGATTAAAAGCAACAATATTGTTATTCTCTCTCTTAATGGGGGAAAATACTTGAATGGAAACACAACTCTTCTACGCATCGTGCGTGAGATTCTTAGCCCTCTCTCTTAATGGGGGAAAATACTTGAATGGAAACTTCAATATCTTCATCACACCAGTCGTATGGTGATCCACTCTCTCTTAATGGGGGAAAATACTTGAATGGAAACTAAAAACGTGGTTGTTAATATTACTGGCAGCGATGCTCTCTCTTAATGGGGGAAAATACTTGAATGGAAACTAAATATAGGGGCTGAATTAGATGAGTATGAAGCCTCTCTCTTAATGGGGGAAAATACTTGAATGGAAACAAGTAATTTTCTGTAATAAGTGTTTATAAATAATTAATTCTCTCTCTTAATGGGGGAAAATACTTGAATGGAAACACTAAGATGGAAGTAATCCTACTATCTACAGTGTAAACATTACTCTCTCTTAATGGGGGAAAATACTTGAATGGAAACCAAACTTTGATGAAACTTTTGTAGCTTTTCATGCTTTCTCTCTCTTAATGGGGGAAAATACTTGAATGGAAACACTATTCATGATGAAATTATCCTAGAGGCTAATGAGGAGACTCTCTCTTAATGGGGGAAAATACTTGAATGGAAACTTAATTAATTCTTCTAGATTATGATTACCTAGTAGATAATCACTCTCTCTTAATGGGGGAAAATACTTGAATGGAAACTGTATATACAAGGGATGTAAAGTAATGACAACTAATACATTACTCTCTCTTAATGGGGGAAAATACTTGAATGGAAACATTATAAATATTAATTACATTAGGAGTACAATTGAAAACTCTCTCTTAATGGGGGAAAATACTTGAATGGAAACCAGCTTTTAAAGACTGGAAAGAAACAAGATGGAGAAATGGGACTCTCTCTTAATGGGGGAAAATACTTGAATGGAAACACTAACTGCTGTCAGCATTGGAATGGCGTGGGTAAATCCTGCTCTCTCTTAATGGGGGAAAATACTTGAATGGAAACGCCTTATACAAAAATCTTAGATTTTTTTAAAGACCTTGTCCTCTCTCTTAATGGGGGAAAATACTTGAATGGAAACTTTAAGTACAACGCTTAGTGTACCATTATTTTTCGTCTCTCTCTTAATGGGGGAAAATACTTGAATGGAAACTTCCTACTTCCGTTTTTACTCAATATAAAAATATTGCTCTCTCTTAATGGGGGAAAATACTTGAATGGAAACAACAAATACCACTAGCAGTTTTGGGAATTTTGGAACAGTAACTCTCTCTTAATGGGGGAAAATACTTGAATGGAAACTATGTGGTACTTGGAATAGAGGAAATTGGCATTTTACTCTCTCTTAATGGGGGAAAATACTTGAATGGAAACTGTTACAGCAAGATCAGCTACTTCTTCATTATTAGTCTCTCTCTTAATGGGGGAAAATACTTGAATGGAAACTTTCCTCTCTTCAGTAAGTGTAAACCCAATGCCCCGCTACCTCTCTCTTAATGGGGGAAAATACTTGAATGGAAACCTTCTTCTGTAAGTTCAACTTTTAAGTCATAATCTTCTCTCTCTTAATGGGGGAAAATACTTGAATGGAAACTGTTTATTTTTTAGCTTTTTCAGCCTCGATAGCCTTCTCTCTCTTAATGGGGGAAAATACTTGAATGGAAACAACTTTTTATAATCTATTTTGTTCTCAAGTTTATTATTATCTCTCTCTTAATGGGGGAAAATACTTGAATGGAAACCATTTTTACCCCTAATCGCAAGTTTCATGACGTGTACCGATAACTAACTCTCTCTTAATGGGGGAAAATACTTGAATGGAAACGTGAGTAAAAGCAGTTGGAGTAAGATATTCACTCCATTCTCTCTCTTAATGGGGGAAAATACTTGAATGGAAACAAAATTTGACAACCCAAGATGGTTAGAAAAACATGAACGCTCTCTCTTAATGGGGGAAAATACTTGAATGGAAACGCTAAATCTGCTAAAGGAATTACAAAACTATCAGCAGTTACTGCTCTCTCTTAATGGGGGAAAATACTTGAATGGAAACTTCCCCTTGTTGCCACTGTGGGAAAATAAGACGTTTTGGACTCTCTCTTAATGGGGGAAAATACTTGAATGGAAACAAAAAAGACCAGTACGTGGGTATCTTTCGTACTCCTATGCTCTCTCTTAATGGGGGAAAATACTTGAATGGAAACTCTCTTCCTGATTTAGTGGCACAAATTGAAAAAATACTCTCTCTTAATGGGGGAAAATACTTGAATGGAAACAACCCTGTGCCTCGTCACAAGCCTCCATGAAATCGTCAACTCTCTCTTAATGGGGGAAAATACTTGAATGGAAACAAATTCTTCCTACGGGTTGCTCTGTTTCGCCATCTTCCCTTACTTCTCTCTCTTAATGGGGGAAAATACTTGAATGGAAACAAGACGGGCAATCGCTCGTATGACAGGAAAAAGATTATTTACTATCCAGAATTTGTTCTCTCTCTTAATGGGGGAAAATACTTGAATGGAAACAGTACAACGGTACATGGCAGTATGACGAGTCCGAAACTCTCTCTTAATGGGGGAAAATACTTGAATGGAAACTACAAATGGATTGGTTCAGGGAGCGATGGGGATACAGAGTTGCTATCGACTCTCTCTTAATGGGGGAAAATACTTGAATGGAAACAACTGTTTTTGTAACTGGGTCTTCTAATCTATGTACACACTCTCTCTTAATGGGGGAAAATACTTGAATGGAAACTCACAACGTCGCGCTGAAGCCATGAAAGACTTGGTGATTGTGGTCACTCTCTCTTAATGGGGGAAAATACTTGAATGGAAACTTGAAATAATTATGGGGTGGAGACTCACAAAAATTAATACTCTCTCTTAATGGGGGAAAATACTTGAATGGAAACCAATCAATAACAGTAGTGCCTTCTTCATAACTAAGCCCACTCTCTCTTAATGGGGGAAAATACTTGAATGGAAACCTGCTCTCCATCTAACTTCGCACTGAAGAATAAAGAACTCTCTCTTAATGGGGGAAAATACTTGAATGGAAACACCCATTGGGGTTTATGGTTCGAATCTAGGTAATAGTGTACTCTCTCTTAATGGGGGAAAATACTTGAATGGAAACCTTTAGATAGGTTAGATTAATCTTGGGATAAGTCTATTACCTCTCTCTTAATGGGGGAAAATACTTGAATGGAAACTTCTCTTTCTTTTATAATTTATTTATCTCTTAATAGTTATAAAACTCTCTCTTAATGGGGGAAAATACTTGAATGGAAACATACTTAGGCTATCTGTTAAGTTGTACTTCCAAGCCAACCAACTCTCTCTTAATGGGGGAAAATACTTGAATGGAAACTACCTACTCTAAAGATACTGACTTAGCTACCTTTGCAACTCTCTCTTAATGGGGGAAAATACTTGAATGGAAACCTCGGAGTTAGTGGAGTATTCCATTGGTGAGCAATCTCTCTCTTAATGGGGGAAAATACTTGAATGGAAACTCGCCCGCCGTCAGGATCAACCCCGATGGCGTCCCGCACCCGGTCGATCTCTCTCTTAATGGGGGAAAATACTTGAATGGAAACTTTAATTCTTTGGGTAGTGCTGTCTTAATGATCCTATGGTACTCTCTCTTAATGGGGGAAAATACTTGAATGGAAACTCCTTGTGGTTGGTCGAGAACAGCCAGCGCTGGACGAAGCTCTCTCTTAATGGGGGAAAATACTTGAATGGAAACATCTATATAAACAGCTCGACCTATTTAACATCCATGAATACAATAATTTAATTGGGGAACTTACTTTCCTCGAATACGAATTTGAACTCTCTCTTAATGGGGGAAAATACTTGAATGGAAACGTCTCAAGAATTGAACTGATGAAGTCATTTAAGCGAGGTTGACTCTCTCTTAATGGGGGAAAATACTTGAATGGAAACCACCGTGTAACTATCTTTGTCTTCTAAATCGCAACACAGCTCTCTCTTAATGGGGGAAAATACTTGAATGGAAACTAGTATGTTGTTAACTGCTGGAGTAGAAGTAAAAACCCTCTCTCTTAATGGGGGAAAATACTTGAATGGAAACTCTGGAAAAGAACTCTCTGACAATGTTGGAGAAAGCTCTCTCTTAATGGGGGAAAATACTTGAATGGAAACTATCTAATGTAGAGTCGTTAAATTGTTCTATATACTGCTCTCTCTTAATGGGGGAAAATACTTGAATGGAAACTCCAAAACGTTCATTTTTTTAAGCCAAGAATCCTGAGCTACAGTTCTCTCTCTTAATGGGGGAAAATACTTGAATGGAAACCGTTCTTGTTACGGGCTATGAAAAGCTCCCTTAAATTCTCTCTCTTAATGGGGGAAAATACTTGAATGGAAACAATAATTGGGGATACAGTTAGCATCAAAACACTCCCAAAAACAATCTCTCTCTTAATGGGGGAAAATACTTGAATGGAAACTAACTGAGTTAAGTTGATGTCGAGGCTAACACGTGCTCTTTCTTCAGCTCTCTCTTAATGGGGGAAAATACTTGAATGGAAACAATAGTTATGAGCCAAATTCGGTAGTGTCAGACTTGTTCTCTCTCTTAATGGGGGAAAATACTTGAATGGAAACCTATAACAGTGGCTATAACGATTCAGTCGTACAAAACTCTCTCTTAATGGGGGAAAATACTTGAATGGAAACTCCCCTACTAAGTCAATCGACATTAAAGTAAGTATCCTCTCTCTTAATGGGGGAAAATACTTGAATGGAAACAACTCTTTAATTTTTTGGGTAGTGCTGTTTTTATAACTCTCTCTTAATGGGGGAAAATACTTGAATGGAAACTTTAATTGGTCACTGGTCGTGTAAATCATTTTTTTTCCTTCTCTCTCTTAATGGGGGAAAATACTTGAATGGAAACCAAGATAGCCTTTTAGTGGAGGACTTTAGTCCTGCTGTAAAACCTCTCTCTTAATGAGGGAAAATACTTGAATGGAAACTTTAAAATTATTACCTAGTTTATCCGACCAGCTATACTGTCTCTCTCTTAATGAGGGAAAATACTTGAATGGAAACTCTCTTTGCACCGATACTTCATATAGCTTTCTTTCGTAACTCTTCTCTCTCTTAATGAGGGAAAATACTTGAATGGAAACACTATGACTCATGCACCAAGCTCGCATACCTCCTCGAGTATCTCTCTCTTAATGAGGGAAAATACTTGAATGGAAACCCTAGTTAACCAATACACACTAACCATGACTAACTTAACCTCTCTCTTAATGAGGGAAAATACTTGAATGGAAACACTTTGAAGGGCATCGGATAGGGCTTATTGGTTTTGTCTAGTCTCTCTCTTAATGAGGGAAAATACTTGAATGGAAACATAAATCCTTAAATCGCTGGGATGACTTCCAATATGCAGATGCTCTCTCTTAATGAGGGAAAATACTTGAATGGAAACAAGGTAAAATGCCCCCTTATGTATTTGATAAGGTTTTCCTCTCTCTTAATGAGGGAAAATACTTGAATGGAAACTTTTATTTTGATTTAATTTTTGGTTTTTAATCTCCGCCTCTCTCTTAATGAGGGAAAATACTTGAATGGAAACTTGTAACTAAGTTAATATCAAATAGTTTAATAACTTGTTTACCTCTCTCTTAATGAGGGAAAATACTTGAATGGAAACTGAGATAGGATTACTGTATTTATTGTTTTGTGGGTTATACCACTCTCTCTTAATGAGGGAAAATACTTGAATGGAAACTGTAGATTTTGTTTTCACTAACATAATGACGAGCTTCATCTTCCTCTCTCTTAATGAGGGAAAATACTTGAATGGAAACATTTCAAGTGCCTAAAATACTTGCAATACCATTTAATCTCTCTCTTAATGAGGGAAAATACTTGAATGGAAACAAGATAGTAGCTAGAATATCGAGGTTATCGTGCCATGTTACTCTCTCTCTTAATGAGGGAAAATACTTGAATGGAAACAAAATAGTTTGGTTATCTTTAATTTCTATATCCACTCTCTCTCTTAATGAGGGAAAATACTTGAATGGAAACAGGGACTGAGCAAAAAGGTAACTGGAGCGAGCGATGTGGTATTCCTCTCTCTTAATGAGGGAAAATACTTGAATGGAAATGAAAAGTCATAATTTTATTATTTTTACTGTGTGTTAGGTCTCTCTCTTAATGAGGGAAAATACTTGAATGGAAACATGGTTAAACCCGTAGCAGTTTGAAATACAGTCAGAGGAAACCTCTCTCTTAATGAGGGATACCTGTTAAAATCACCAAAAATAATATTCATTAGAATAAAGCTGATAACTCAATAAGTGGCTTAATCTCTAAGATATAGTTACCTAAAAAAAAAAGTTATCAATATTATCAAAAGTTGTTCAGTGTTTACCTTTGTCAGTTAAACTAGAAGTATCAAAAGAAAAGGAATAAACAGAGTGGCTCAACCATATTGGCAGTCAAAGATTTGGGGATTACTCCATGACCCCATTTTAAAACCACTACATAGCAATACAGGCAGAGGATTAAATAGTTTTTGGCAACAATTAGGAGTGATGAATGATTGGGTAGAAAATAAACTAAACCCTGAAGAATCCTCCAAAAAGATTATGAAGCATATCAAATTAGCCGATTTTCTAACTTCGGCTAGTGATAGGGGTGCTATTGGTAGCGTGACAGCTTTTGTTAACTATGACAAGAATGGTTTACAAGTGTCTCATTTACTTTCAGGAGAAAAACTTAATCTCAAGATTAAACAACACGAACAGCTAACAAGTAATCGTCCTGAATATTTAACTGAGCAAGAAAACCAATTATTTAATACCATTCCCCAAGACTTGAGGGAAAATCGAGATGATGCGGAAAAAACGAAGGAATTGTACTGGTGGTTATGGCGTTGTCTTCCTGAAGCCGTCTGTCAGCAATTTGATGATTATTCACTCTTAATATCTCCTGCAGAAACTCGTTTACCTGATAGTAGTATTTGGAATCACGCTAGTTTAACTTCCGCAATGGCTGGAGCATTAGCTGGATACAGTTTAACTACTGAAGAAATCAAAGGAAATTGGTCAAAGAATAAAGGATTATCTCATCCTTTTTTAACAGCTTTCACTTTCTCCCCTATTCAAGAGTTAATCAAGGCTAGTCGTAAAATGCGTGACTTCTGGGCTGGTTCATGGTTACTACATTATCTTAGTGCCAAAGTAAGCTGGAAATTAGCACAAATATATGGTCCAGATACTCTGCTTTACCCTAGTTTATTTCAACAACCATTAATAGACCATTGGTTATTGGAAAAATACCCTGATTTTAAGCAGTGGATTAAGCAACCCGATGGGAGAAAGCTATTAACTGCTGGTTTTCCCAATGTAATTATCCTTATCTTACCCGAAGAAAAAGTAGCTTCTGCCATTGAGACGGCCAAAAATGAGTTATTGCAAGGGTGGCGTGAGGTAAGTCATTTAGTCTTTGACTATTTACAACATCCTCAAAATGGAGAGAAGCCTTGGTTAAAAGGATTATCAGAAAACAGTAATACTTGGCAAGGATGGTTAGATTCTCAATGGCAAACCTACTATACGGCTGTGCCTATTGGCAAGAAAGAGATAGATTTGAAAAGCAGTGAACTTTTTAAGGATGGTCAAATTGTCGAGAATCCTCAGGAAGATAAGAAGTGGATTGGTATTCAAAATCAGGCTTATAACTTAGTGGGTGAGAAGGCTTTATTTTTAGAGAAAGAACTAACATTTTTACAAAAGGCTGGAAAAGTTCGCCTAGATACTTGGGGCAGGTATCCGTCTAGTGCTAATGTAGGTTCATGGTGGGCGGCGATTTTTGACCAAACTAGGTTAGCTTTAGCTTCTGTTAAAAATGCTCGTAGTTGGGAAATACCAACAGCTTTTGGTGAAAGGTCAACAGTATCAGGTGTTGGGGCGGTAGTACATCCAGAGGGCGATAATAATAATGATTGGTTAAGTGAAGGACAAACTAAGCAGTATTGGCAACGCCGTGCTGGTTTATTTGATGGTAGGGAAAAGCTAAATGCTACAGAAACAGTGAAAAGAGGTTTACATAAGATATTACCTGACTTATTAGGTTTAACAGAAGACCAAATTAATGCTTCTTATCCTGATTTAACAGCAGGAGTAGCCGGATATTTAAAAACAGGTACAGCACAAAATTTACAACATTTTCAGCAACTTTGTTCTAAGGTATCTCAAAAAATTATTACTGACCAGAAAAAGATTCATCCTAGTGTTACTCAAGCATGGGGCATTCCTTGGATTGATAATCATAATGATAAAAAATATCGTCAGTATCACCCTCGTTTTCTTAATGCTGGTTGGTTAGTAGAGGAATTAGACACTGAGGAAGATGTCACCTATAGACAGACATTACAACAGGAAATCAGCCAATCTTATCCTGCTAATAACCCTGCTGATTGGTATGTGGTGGGTGCTGGGGATGGTGATGGCATGAGTGAATGGTTAAAAGGAAGTAAATTAGTCAATTATCAAGACTATATTGCCCCAACTTTAGCTGAAAAGATGACGAAGAACCCTGTGGCTCAAGAGTTTAGTGAGTTTATTAAGTTACAGAAAAGGATGGGTCCATCTACCCACAGCGCCCTCAGCCGTGCTTTACTAGACTTTTCTAACCAGTTAGTACCTTACTTAACAGAGGAAAGATATGCAGGAAGACTGATTTATGGTGGTGGTGATGATGTTTTAGCTTATTCAAACCTATGGGAATGGGATAATTGGTTATGGGATTTAAGACAATGTTTTAAAGGTGAAAGTGACCCTCATGGTGAATTTACTAACGAGGGAGACTATTGGCAATGGCAAAACACCACAACTATCCCCGACTCTGTGTCACCTCGCCCGTTGTTCACGATGGGTAAGAATGCCACCATTAGTTTTGGTATTATTATTGCCCATCATTCTGTACCCATGGCAATCGCCCTTGAAGAAATGTGGGAAGCAGAAGAAGAAGCTAAAGAACATTACTATATGGATAATGGTAAGAAAATTACTAAAGATGCTGTACAATTAAGGGTAATTTTCGGCAATGGTAATGTATTAAAAGCAACAGCTAAATTTACTGTATTTCAACAGTGGCAACAATTATTAAATAATGAGTTTGAAGCAAGTATTTTTGAACTATCAGCTAGTTGGTGGAAATCTCACCCAGCGCCCTCAGAACTTGCCATAAAAGACTGGGTAGCTCATTTTATAAGGAGTAGAAATATTAATAAAGATCAACAGGAAAAGCTAGAAAATTGTCTAAATGCTTTTTTAACAGAAATGTGGATAATGACACTGCCAAACTTAGTTAATGACGAGATTATTAACTGGTTCAAACTAGCATCTTTTATGATTCGGAAAAGAGAAATAAAAATTAATTAATTACTACCTATGTCTTGGTTTACCATAACCCCCCTCGATGTTTTGCTGTTCCGTGATGCCAAACCCTTTACACCCGGTGAAAGAGCATGGGCTGGAAGTATTTTCCCACCTAATCATCATGTGGTGGTGGGCGCTATCAGAAGTTTACTGCAACAAAATTATTTACTACACCTAACAGGAGTATTTTTAGCTCATCATGACCAAGCAAATGTAACTCTTTATTTACCTAGTCCATTAAACTATATTGGCTCAAAAATGCTTCACCCTTTAGAGTGGCAGAAAGACCATTGTTTAAATCATATCTACTGGGAGAAAACTAAACCTTGCCCTTTAATTCCAATCAAAGTAATTAATGATAATTCACCAGAAGAAAAAGAGGATAAAAAAAGGAGATATTTACCTAGTGATGTCATGGCAAATTGGCTTTCTACAGGACAAATAAAAGAGAAAGATTGGCTAATACAACAGAAAGGAGAATACCAACCATGGACAGTGGAAACACGCTCTCATAACAGCATTGAAACAGGGACAAAAGCTGTTAAAGATAGTGATGGTTACTTTGTAGAAAACTGCATTAGAATGTTCCCTAATTGGTCATTAGCTGTGAACATAGAACTACATAGTCAACCGAAGCAAAACTTAAATATACCAGCAGAAGGTACTATCATCAAATTTGGTGGAGAAGGACATCGGGCGCTGTTAAAACCATGTTCTCAGTTAGCACAGCAGTGGGATAAATTAGTTAAAATATCACAATATAATCATAAACAAAGAAGAAAATCTTTAGCTTATTTAGCGACTCCAGCTATCTTTGAAAGAACCCAAAATAATATAGCTAAATGCCGTCCTTATCCTTGGGAATGGAAACTAGCACATAAAGCTAATCAAAACCAGAGAGAAGGTAAATTAGTTAGTGTAGCCACAGAAAAACCATTGGTAATTAGTAATCGCTTTCAAAGTAATAATAATAGTATTCCAGCGCCCCAAGTCTTTGCTTCTCCTGCTGGTACTGTATTCTATCTCAATGAACCAGACACTTTATTTCAGGACACAGACAAAGCCCCAGATAAGGTAAAAAAATGGCGTAGCTTAGGCTATGGAGAATTACTCTGGCTTCCCTACCAAGAGGAGTAAACATAATGGAGAAAAGATTAAATTCAAGCTAGTTTATTTAACTATAGAAGTCGCAATATTTGGACTATTTGGATTAACCATTAATTGACGGCTAATAGGAATAATAATTAAGTCCATATCTTCCATTGGAATTGCTCCTAGTAATACTTGGTCTCCCATCACTAAAGCACCCACAAAACCAATTCTATTTTTAAACTTAATTTCAATAGGACCAACATAACTAATTAACCTTCTACTACCATCAGCTAATGTTACCTCTTTTTTACTTGCCTCTGCTAATTCTAACTGTATGCTTATATGTTCTGGGATACATAAATGAACCGCCCGAGAGTCTGCCAAAGCCTCCACCTTAATAGGTTCTAAATCACTTTTGCTAGGGTTTCTTAATTGAATTTCACTGAATACTAAACCCATAATTGTTACTTTTATTACCAGTCAATTTACTACATTATATGTCACAAAAAATGAATCAAACTTACCTTTATTTATTTGCACCATTGCACACAGGCGGTACAACCCAAGAAGGAAATTTAGTTGGTATTGCCAGAGAATCTCATACTAATTTACCTTACATTCCTTCCAGCACCATCAGAGGTAAATTAAGGGCTACTATTACTGACAAAACCACAAAATTTCAACTATTTGGCAATGAATTAGGAGATAATAATGCCCAACTAGAACAAGGTGATATTTGGATAGGAGATGCCTCTATTTTATGCCTTCCTGTACCTTCTTTAAGTCATGGTATTGTGTGGATTACTTCACCTTTATTATTACATCGTTGGGCAAGGTGTCAAGAAAAGTATCAAAAAAATTCTTTAATAATTCCTGATGTTTATAGTTGCAGTTTTAAAAGTAATAATAATCTTTACTTAAAAGATGCTATTTTCCAAGCAAATGACTTAAAAGAGTGGACAAATTGGCAAGATTTTATTCCTAAAGATGCTATTACCAAACCTGTTGATAAATTATTAGTATTACCTGACCAACATTGTTCTACCTTAATTGAAATGAGCTTATGGCGACAGGTCAAAATTAAGTTAGATGGACATAAAGCAGTGGATGGTGGTTTCCGTTATGAAGAAGCAATTCCTCCCGATACCCTAATGTACTATACCAATGGTACAACCAGTAAAAGTAATGGTAGTAGTCGCAATTCCCTGACAGAATTAAACAAATTAATTAAGGAGAATAATATTATTCAATTTGGAGGACAAGAAAGTTTAGGACGTGGTTTTTGTCAGCAATGGAATTAAAATTCATTAAATATTAATAAAGGAGTAAATCATGGTAAATTTTGACACTAGAACAATCAGTAGTCCTGTTTATAGTACATTAAAAACATTAAGAGAAAAGACAAAAGATGAGAGTAAATGTAAGGAACAAAAGAATCAGGCAATCGAACTTTATACTTACTTAGCTACATGGGGATTAATGCGACTTAAAGCTGAAGAAAAAGCCCTTAGTCAAGATCAAGAGGGAAAAAAACAAGTAGTCAAAAAGTATTTTCAATGTTTAGAAGATATATCATCTCAACAAGATTTAGCAGGGGATAATGGCTTGGAAACCATCAAGAATTTATCTTCTGATAATTATTTAGGTTTAACAGGATTAGGGTTGCAAATAGCTAATGAATTTGCCTTTTGGGCTAATGCTATTTACCACGATGTAAGTGGTGATAATTAAATATTATTCTTTCCTTTACCTTTATAACAATTACACAAAATTATGACTAATACCCCTCAGCGCCCTTCACCACCAAAAAGTAAAGCCTTCACTCGCCCTCAACCTCGACCAAATAATAATCAAGGAGGAGGTAATAGAGAAGGAAATAACCGCCCGAATGATAATAGTAATCCCATGCCTAACCCTTGGCTATTAGCTGAAAAGCCACCCATTGATAACTCCGCAGGTTTTACTGAATATCTGCGGTGGATGAGAGAAGCTGATAGTCCATATAAAGATGGTAAAAAGGTAGAAATATTGCAGAAGATTCAAGATAATTGCCAACACTATCATAGCCGTTTAACTATTCTCAACCAGCGCACGTTACACATGGCGGATATTGTCTTTGAGGCACAATCAACATGGCGTATTAGGGTAGGTGGACATCGAGGCGTAGAGAATATCCTTTTACCTGCGTTTGATGCTTTAGGAATGCCCTATCTCCCTGCTAGTAGCCTTAAAGGGGTTGCTCGTAACTATGCCATTAGGGAAATCATCAAAAATGAAAGTTTGGCATGGCAAGAAGCAGAGAAAAAAATCGCCCCTTACTTTGGTTCAATTAATACTGATAATAAAGCTAATCAGATGGGAAAAATAGTTTTTTTTGATGCTTACCCCAAAGAAGGATGTTTAGAAATGGACATGGCAAATAACATCTGGACTTGGCAAGATAATAACCTCAAATATGCCCCTAATCCTAACCCTTTTTTATCCCTTAAAGATGCTACTTTTGTAATAGGTTTAAGATTAGCTAGTAATTGCCAAAACAAAGCTATTTTAGAGCAAGTAAAAAGCTGGTTAATAAAAGGTTTATCAGAAGGGGTGGGAGCTCAAGTTAATAGTGGTTATGGGCAATTAACCAGTAAAGAAGATAAAGAAGTATCAAAATCTGAATTTTTAAGAGTAGGACTAGCGTGGGAAGGACAATTAATTCACGGTTATCAAGCCTTTACTAGATGGAATCAAAATAATCATGGTAATTGGCAAATGAGAGGACAAGCTAAAGCAGAGGTAAGACCTATTGCCTTAAAATCAATGTTGAGATACTGGTTTAGAGCTTTTGCATTAGGGGTATTACCAGCAAATGAAGTACAAGAATGGGAAGGAAGGTTATTTGGTAGTATTAGCCCTCATCAACATCGTGGTTATATTCAATGTAATATTTTAGAAGGTGATTTAGTCCAAAGAGAAGCCCGAAATAAAAATGATGAACCCGGAGAACAAGAAGGTATTTTAACTTTAAGCTATTCTTCAGAAACTGCTGTTAATCAACAGGCAAATATTAAACAGTTAATGGAAAATTTAACATGGATGATGATTAATTTAGGAGGAATTGGACAAGGTTCAAGAAGACCTTGTTATTCTCGTGAAAATCGTCAGTATGCCCCTTGGTGGCGTGGTTCTACATTCTTCGTTGATAGCAGAGATTCTTTTTGGAAAACAGGTGAAACAGTGAAAGAATTTCATAGTAAATTTAAGGAAAGATTAACTACTTTTTACTCAGCTTTAGGTCAGTTAACCAATAAAACAATTAACTATAGAAATCCTCGTAATAATGGGCAAGTAACAAGGGAAGATTGGCAGGAAGCTATTGATATTAACTGTAAAATTATAATTTGTTCAGGAGCAGAAGACTTTAATAAACCTTATGCCCTAGCGACATTACATTCTCAAGAATTAAAAAGAAATAATGATTATGATGGTGACTTGTGTGGAAAAGTGCGAGGAGGTGTAAAACCTTCCCCTGTATGGGTAACAGACGGTGGAAATCATCAAGTAGTCACAGTATTTGGTGCTACTCAAAACCCACGCCAAAGATTCTTACAAATACTAAAAGATAATGCCACTCAATACCACCAAATATTCCCTTTTAATTAATCATGAAGAAAACTATTTTAATTGCTACTATTGGTACTCGTGATTTAGCCTTATATTGTGAAGACTATCATCAACAGTGGTTAAATCTTGGCAATGCTTTTCAAGGGAGTATTGACCAAAAAGAAAGTCAAGCTATCAAAGTACAATATCAACTAGGAGTAGAAGATAATTTTCGTAATGTTACTAAATACTTAGCAGACAATTGGCAAGACTACCAGGATAAAGTTAAGCCAATTATCATTGGTAAATTAATTGATGATTATCGAGATAAAATCAAAACAGTTTACTTAATTGTTACTAATCAGGAAGGGGTTGCTTTGCCTAGATATTGTGAAAAAGATACTATTTATTCAGGGGAAATAATCAAGAAATATTTACAAAAAAATTATGATTTTGAAGTTAAAGTATTATCACAAGGACAAAAAGATGAAAATCCTGCTAACTTTGAACAAATGTTTAAATGGTGGCAAAGTTTTTGGAGTGCGGTCGACCCTAATAATAAAAAAAATGTAGATTTATTATTATGTTTAAAAGGTGGAGTTAATCAATCCTCTGAGGCGGCAAGAATTACTGCTATTACTAGATTTGAAGAAAACGTTACTTTTTTTGATTTTGAAGAAAATATAGCAGATAATTTACGAGGAAATCCATCTCCTTATACTGCACCTTTTAAAGGAGTTAACTATCTTTGGAGTCGCAAACAAGGGGAGGCTTTAAGTTTATTAGAAAGGCACGATTATCAGGGAGTAAATTCTATTTTAGAGCCTTATTATCAAGATAGTAATAATAAGGATATTCGCAAGTTAAAACTTTATTTAAGTAAAGCAATTAAGTGGAATATTACTGATTTTGATACTTTTATTAGTGGTTTACAACAGATACCAAATAATAATTGGTGGTGGAGGGGTTATGAATCTGCTTATCTCGGTTTTGTGCGTTTTAAACAGGGGAATAATATTGAGGCTTTTTTCCATACTTTTCGTGCGATCGAAGGCTTAATGAGTGAGTTAATTACGGTAAGATATAGAGATTATATCATTGCGAAAAAAGGTGATGCACCCTATTTAAGCTCAAAAATTTGCGATAAAAATAGCCCTTTTCCAGAATTTAAAAATCAGCGTGGTTTATTTAATCAAGATGGTAGAGTTTATCTATATGGTGGGGGGTTATATTCTTTGGTAAAAATTGTTTTACCTCATATCGAAAATGAGCAAAATTGGCAACGTTTTGAGCATATTAAAGAATGGCGTAATCGCATTTTTCATCGCTTAATTCATTTAGAAAAGGGTCATTTATTTAATGTTTGTTGGGAGGTTAAAAATGAACAGGAATGGATAAATAAAGTGATGTACTATTTAAACTATCTTTCTGGGCAAAGTTTTGAGACATTAGAAGATGCTAGTTTAATGGGCAAATATCACAGTCAAATAACAGAACTCATTAACAAATACATACCCTAAGTCAATTTAGTGTGGTTGCAGTAGCGAATTGAGTTTGATTTCCTCGAAGCATTGACCAAGGGTAATTCCCCGTTCTATTTCCCACCACTGCCCCGTATGTCTGAAATAAGCAAGGTTAAAACTATCAACATTAACATACTCCAAACGGGCAAACTTGTCTTCAAAAGAGTCATTAACCCTGTCAGGGTCTGTTAATCGAGAAATAGAGCAGAAATAGTAATAATTGCGATACCACTTGCCAAATATATCTTCTACATAAGACCAACGTTCAGATGGTTCTGTAACAAATTGGGGTTTTAATTCGTTGTCAATTAGTTGCTGACATTGTGTCGTGATAATTTGTTTCTGTGTTTCAGGTACTTTCGGTTTTGCTGGTTTGGCTGGATTATAAGCTCATTTTCTTTTATTGACCATATTTTTTCTGTTTTTGTCTGACAGAGGTTGTTAATTTGGTATATTCAATGTATAAATATTAGCAAATTAACAAAGATGATTACCCAAAAGATTACGAAATGGGGCAATTCATTGGGCATTAGAATACCTCAAGCCATCACTCAGCAAATTAAATTAACAGAAGGGGCATTATTGAATATCAGCATTGAAGATAATAAAATCATTCTTACCCCCACTAAACCAAAATATACCTTAGAAGAGTTATTGAAAAATAGCACTGCTGAAATGCAACATGATGAACTAGATTGGGGCGAACCAGTAGGAGAGGAAAATTGGTAAAAATTAATAATCACATTCTCCAACTTGGTGATATTATCAAACTTGAGCTAAACCCTCGCACAGGCAGTGAACAATCGGGCTATCGTCCTGCTTTTGTGGTATCACCTGTTGCCTATAATCAAGTCTCTAAAATAATATTAATTTGTCCCATTACCAGTCGTCAAAAAGGATGGGGTTTTGAAGTGCCATTACCACCAAAAATGAAAACTCACGGGGTGATACTGGTTGACCAAATTAGAGCAGTTGACTGTATTGCTAGACAAACTACTTTTGTTGAAAAATCTCCACTATCACTGATAGATGAAATTTTAGCCAAATTAGCGCCTTTAGTTAGCTAAAACACTAGCAGAATTAGCACATCAAGCCCAAGAATTGAAGCTAGGCTATGAATAAAATTAACAGTATTTTTCAGCTAAGAAAAGTAACTGCTGTCCTTGATTCTTGTGTGCTTTTTCCTGCCCAACTCAGAGATATGTTTATGCACTTAGCATTAAAAGGAGTTTTTCGTCCCAGATGGAGTGATGAAATTCATAATGAGTGGATTAAAGCAGTTTTAAGCAATCGCCCTGATTTAAGCAATCAACAATTACAAAGAACTCGATTATTAATGGATTCTAATGTGATTGGTTGCCTGACCACCAATTATGAGCATTACATTCCTAATATTGATTTACCAGATGTAAAAGACCGTCATGTAGTAACAGTTGCCATTAAATCAAGTGCTGACGTAATTGTTACATTTAATCTTAAAGATTTCCCCACACAGGAGTTGAATAAGTATGACATTATTGCCTTGCACCCTGATATTTTTTTTGAGCAATTATTAGTCAATCATACCGCGACATTTATCAGCGCCCTTGAACAACAAATAGAAATGTTAAAGAATCCCCCTATTTCTAAACAAGAATTTATCAGAATTTTGCACAACAGTAGATTACCCCAGACAGCCACTAGATTAGAAGTATTGGGATTGAAGTAACTTTAGGGCAATAACTGTCCTAATACCCACCTTCCGCACTTCATCTGGTAATAAATTATAGTACACAAAGAAAACACCCTATTGGTAAT
>JACYMF010000003.1 GCA_015272165.1 Cyanobacterium sp. T60_A2020_053 | reverse complement strand
TATGGGCTGTCGTCTAACGGCGAGTCGGTGAACCAAGAATCCCCCACTATAACCCGTAGGGTTTAGTGGTGGGAGTGTCAATTCTTTACTCTATACCTTAATAATAACTAAGTTAAAATCAAATCACATCCGTTTTAATAACCAATTTTTTAAAGGGTTGACATTTTTTAACTAAGAATTTATCTTTATCAAGAATGTGATTAATACTTACTTTATCAAACCTTTACAATTCCCTCTGCGAGTATTTATGGATTATGGCAAAAGATATAAGATCAGATGTGAGACGAGTGTTAATTATTACCCTATGCCTAAATCTCATGGTATTAGGCATTAAATGGGTTGTGGGCATCATGACAGGCTCTCTTAGTTTACAAGCAGAGGCGTTACACAGCGTCACCGATAGCGCCAATAATATTCTGGGTTTGGTGACTAATCAATTATCCTCTCCGCACCCTGACCGAGAACATCCGTACGGACATCAGAAATTTGAGGCTTTAGGAGCGCTCTCCATCGCTGTTTTTCTCGGTATTGTGGGTTACGAAATTCTTTCTAATGCTGTCAGTAGTCTCTTTTCTAAGAGCGTTTCTCTTAGTATTAGCGCCCCTGAATTGTGGTTATTAATTCTGGTTTTAATTATTAATATCGGTGTGGCTTTATATGAGCGTGGAGTGGGCAAAAAACTTGGTAGTAATATTTTGATTGCCGATGCTTCTCACACCATGAGTGATGTGTGGGTGACGATTACGGTGTTAATCAGTTTAACTTTAATCTGGGGTGGAGGGCGCTGGAATTTACCTTCTTTACAATTTCTCGATGTGTGGTTAGCTTTTCCTGTGGCTTTATTGGTGTTTAAAAGTGGCTGGGATGTTTTAAGCTCAAATATCCCTTGGTTAATCGATCAAATGGCTATTGAGCCAGAATCAATTCATGACGTAGTCATGGAAGTAGAAGGGGTAACTAACTGTCATGATATAGCCTCTAGGGGTTTATTAGGCAGACAAGTTTTCATCGAAATGCACTTAATTGTTGAACCCACCGACTTAAAAAGCGCCCACGACATTACCGAAATGGTAGAAACCAAATTACAAGAAAAATTTGCCCCAGCGCGCGTCTTAATTCATGTTGAACCCATGGATTACCATTCAGATCAGATCACTTTCTCTGGTGAAACTTGATTTTATGCCAAAACTTGAGGAAATGTCTCCCCTTGAGAAAGAGAGATTTCGAGGGAGTCATTGGTTAATTGGGCTATGAATTAAAATAGATTGAAGATAAACGTCAACGACATGGAGACCAAATTATCAGTAAAAAATATATGACCATAGTAGAAGAAGAAAACACAAGATTAAGACACTACTTAGCTAGGTTACATCGGAAAACCTTGTGTTATTCTAAATCAATGGAAATGTTGAAATACTCTGTCCGTTTGCTGATTCACTATCTTCATTGGCAAGATGTCCCAGTTTCTTCTCGTTCATAGCAGAATTCACCAACGCCTTAAAGTTAATATCTCTCTATAAAATATTTATGCAAGGAATATATATTGTTGCTAATAATAAAGTTAAAGAAAATGCTATTGCCTTACTCAATAGTATTCGATTATATGACAAGGAAACACCAATTTATTTAATTCCTTTTGATGACAAATATCAAGAAGTATTCAAAATATTAGAAGCCAAACACAGCGTTAAATTATTTCCTGATTTAGATTTTGTTAATAAATTCACCGCAAAAATTGCCACTATTTTTGATCGAGATTTTTTAGCATTACCCAACAAAATGCGTAAGCTAGTGCAATGGTTTGGACCTTTAGATGAGTTTCTCTATATCGATACTGATATTGTTGTTTTTGAAAAAATTATCGATAATTTACAGTATCTCCAAGAATATGATTTTCTTAACTGTGATTATCACTTTAAGGGTCGTAAATTGAATGATATATTTTCCCCTGTGGTATTAGAAAAAAATATATTTTCTTCTCAGCAATTAGAAGATGTCTTTAATAGCGGTTTTTGGGCTTCAAAAAAAGGTATTTTTACTGAAAACGAATTATATCAAATATTGGCGGAGTGCGCCCTCCACCGTGAATATTTCGATTTCTCACAGAAAACCACAGACCAACCAATTTTAAATTATTTAATTTTAAAAACCACTCAAAAACGGTTAAATTTAGTTAAATTGACTGATAATGAGCCAGGAAACTGGGCAGGTTCACCTCATTTTGAAGAAAAAGATCACATACTCTATGATCAAGGAAAACGTTTAAAATATGTTCATTGGGCTGGGGTAGCGGTGGAGGGCGCTTATGCTGATTTATGGCAATATTACCGCTATTTAGGTGAGGGTAAACTCATAAAAATAAGCCCAAATAATCCTTATCAAAATTATTGGAATAAGCTAAAATTAAAATTGAAGCAATTTTTACCATAAATATAAGATAAGTAAAAATAAAACGAGGCAAATTTATATGACAGTGATAGACAAAGTTGACTTAAAAAAATTATATGAGATAGATGATTATTTATGGATACAAGAAACAGTAAAATTACTAAAAGAAAATAAATTTAATGATTTAGATTTAGATAATTTAATTGAGGAGTTAGATGACTTGGGTAGAGAAAGAAAACACAGTGTAGAAAATTTACTTAAACAGGTTATTATCCATTTATTACTATTGCAATATTGGCAAAAAGAATACAATTATAATGCCAGTCATTGGCGTGGAGAGATTAGAACCTTTCGCCAAGATTTAGAACTAAAACTTACTACTAATTTGCAAAATTATTTAACGACAAACTTGGAAAAAATCTATCAAAAGGGTTTAAGAATTGCCATGGATAAAACTGAGTTAAATTCTTCTGTATTTCCTCCCAAATGCCCTTATACTTTAGAACAGTTATTGAATGAAGATTGGTTTCCTCATAATTAGTTTAAAAACTCCCTTGTAATAATAAAATAAATAATCTTTGGATTTGGGGTAACGGTGGAGGGCGCTTATCATGATGTGTAGAAATATTACCGATATTTAGGTGAATATAAACCTTACGAAACAACAAAGACTAAAACTAATATAACTTTTCTCGATAAATTGAAGATGACCAAGAACATAATAAGGTAAATATAATCTATTTGTTACGTTATTATAGATTTATCTGCTAAAAAATAAACAATAACTATAATCTATTTTTAAATTAGGCTTTTAAAGCCAATGAATGAGGAACTTTTACTCCTTGTGCGATAGCTATATCAATATAATTATTAATTCTTTCTTCACAATCGGCTAAACTGACAGTATTTTCTTTACCCATTATTTTTAAATTAGAACGTTGGTTAATTTTTTCTGTGTAAATAGTTTCAGTGGCTTGTGTTGGGGTGATACTTAATGTTTCAAATAATTCTAGGACATTTTGATAATTGTTTAAACTTTCCAAGCGCACTTCACTGGTAATAATAGAAGGGTATTCTTGTTGAAAACGTATTGCCCTAGCCTCTATATCAATTAAATAAGCGATACAACGATCATATTGGTCTAATTCTTGATAATTTAAACAAGGTATAGCAGAAGTGACGGCATCAGGGCGAGACATCCATAAATGCCAATTAGGGTGACGATCAGAAAAATAGCCCAATTCAACAAAACTTTTCAATACTGAAGGCAAATATCTTCTCAAAATAATCACATTAACCTGTTTAAAATCTTCACAAATAACATCAAAAAAAGTTTTAATAAACATATGATTTGTTTCACAATACACTTTATTCTCAGGTAAATTACGCAAATAATTTTTAATAGTATAACTTTTAATTCTGCGTATTCTTTTGGATTTATTATTATTATAATCTAGTGTATTTGCTAAAGTAAGAAAATCTCCTGTCATCGGTGGGGCTGGTTCATGAAAACTAACCACTTCCTTCGCCGTCCCCAATAATTCCGCCAAATATTGAGAGCCTGAACGACCCGAATTAATATAAAATATTAAACGATGATTTTGTATTTTCTTTTCATTTAATTTATTAAAAATATTGTTCAAATATCGCTCAATAATAGATTTTACTTTATTCATGGTTTCTTTACTTTAGAGCTATGATTACCCCTGATATTGTATATTATCTTAGTACAATCAGAAATAATCTTAGTCATTATGAAAGCCATTGTTCTCACTTGTGATAAATATTTACAAATAGCCAATCATACTATTTTTACCTATCAAAAACTATGGAAAAACAACCCTTTTACTTTTCGAGTGCCTTATACTTCACAAAAACCAGATTTTTTACTAGAAAATTATGGCGATAAAATCGAATTAATTCAGAGCGAATCACCCATTAAACCCACAGTGTTAAAACTGTTAGATGATCTTGATGATGACGAGTGGATATATTGGTGTATGGATGATCGATATTTAGTAAAAATTAGATTACCTGAAGTTAATTCTTTATATGAATGCGTCAAAAAACTTGATGACAAAGACATAATTTCTATTAGAATAAAGCGCATGAATACTTCTTATACGGCTGATAAATTCTTAAAAAAAGATGGGGATATTATTGTTAATGAAAAATTAACGTTAAAAGAATTAGTTTTTTCTGATGGGGATACAGTCGGCGGAGAACAAGTGTGGGAACCGCAATTTGCAAGAGTAAAATATATTAGGAGAATCTTTGCTAGTTTTCCAGACCATGATTTTAGAGCAAAAGAAATGGACTCTTTCCCTAAGCATAAACTGAAAGGAGAAAAACTATATGTACCTGAAAATAATTTAGTGGTATTGGGAGAAAGTACCCATCGTGGCGAATTGACAGAAAACTGCGCTTCTAATTTGAAAAAATACAGTATGGTAGTACCTTCGCAATTCAATATCACCAATAAATATATGATTCATGGCAAATTACCTTATAGCTTCATGGGGACTGAATTTTATTTACCATCTAATGTGCAATGGTTTGTTACCAGTGTTTACCGTTGGTATTGGCGTAATCGTAATTAACTGATTTACTACGCTTGTATTTTTTGTAGTTATAAAGATACCAGAAAAAATAAGGATGATCTGAAAATACTTGCGATCCATACAAAACAATGAGAAGATAATCGGTAAATTCCCTAACAATTTAAAAGTTAAAGTAGAATCACTAAAAAAAATATTACATTATGGTAGCTACAACTCAATCTCTGCAAGAACTTTGCGTTAATGCAATTCGTTTCCTCTCCATCGATGGAGTCGAAAAAGCTAAATCTGGTCACCCTGGCTTACCCATGGGTGCAGCGCCCATGGCTTTCGTTTTATGGGATCAGTTTATGAAGTTTAACCCCAAAAATCCCCAATGGATTAACCGTGATCGCTTCGTGCTTTCTGCTGGTCATGGTTCTATGCTTCAGTATTCCCTATTACATCTCTATGGTTATGATAGCGTTACTATTGAGGATATTAAACAATTCCGTCAGTGGAAATCCAGAACTCCCGGACACCCTGAAAACTTTATGACGGCTGGGGTAGAAGTGACTACTGGTCCTCTTGGTCAAGGTATCGCCAATGGTGTGGGTTTAGCTTTAGCCGAAGCGCACCTCGCCGCTAAATATAACAAGCCAGACTGTACCTTAATCGATCATTACACCTATGTAATTTTGGGTGATGGTTGCAACATGGAAGGTATTTCTGGTGAAGCTGCATCCCTTGCTGGTCACTGGGGTTTAGGTAAATTAATCGCCCTCTATGATGATAACCACATCTCCATCGATGGTTCTACTGATATTGCTTTCACCGAAGATGTTTCTAAGCGTTTCGAGGCTTACGGTTGGCACGTTCTCCACGTTGAAGATGGTAACACTGATTTAGAGGCTATTGCTAAAGCCATCGCCGAAGCTAAATCCGTCACCGATAAACCCACTATGATTAAAGTAACCACCACCATCGGTTATGGTTCACCCAAAAAGAGTGGTACTGCTGGAGTGCACGGTGCGGCGCTGGGCGCTGATGAAGTGGCTGCTACCCGTAAAGAATTAGGTTGGAATTATGATCCTTTCGTTGTGCCTGATGAAGTTTATAACCACTTTAGAAAGGCTGTGGCGAAGGGCGCTAGTTTAGAAGCGGAATGGAATCAAACTTTAGCCACCTACAAAACTAAGTATCCCACCGAAGCAACCGAGTTTGAACAAATCACCTCCGGTAAATTGCCCGAAAACTGGGCAGATTGTCTCCCTACCTACACCCCCGAAGATAAACCCTTAGCTAGTCGTAAGCATTCTGAACATTGTTTAAATGCCATTGCCAAAGTTTTACCTCAGTTAATCGGTGGTTCAGCAGACTTAACCCACTCTAATTTAACTCAAATCGAGGTTTCTGGGGATTTCCAGAAGGGCGCTTATGAAAATCGTAACGTGCATTTCGGGGTTCGTGAACACGCCATGGGCGCTATTTGTAACGCTATTTCTTTACATAACACTGGTTTAATTCCTTATGGTGCGACTTTCTTAATCTTCACTGATTACATGAGAAATTCTATCCGTTTATCGGCTTTATCTGAAGCGCAAGTAATTTGGGTAATGACTCATGATTCTATCGCTTTAGGGGAAGATGGCCCTACTCACCAACCTGTCGAACAGGTGATGTCTTTACGTCTTATCCCTGATTTAATGGTATTCCGCCCCGCAGATGGTAATGAGACTTCGGGCGCTTATAAGGTTGCCATTGAAACCAAGAAAAAATCTTCTGTCATGGCTTTAACCCGTCAAGGTTTACCTAATTTAGCTGGTTCTAGCATTGACGCAGTGGCAAAAGGTGGTTATGTGCTTTCCTGTGGTTTTGCCCCTGATGAGTTAGATTTAATCTTGATTGGTACTGGTAGCGAAGTTAATCTTTGCGTAGAAGCGGCAGAAAAGTTGAAAGCGGAAGGTAAAAAAGTGCGGGTGGTTTCCATGCCTTGTTTAGATTTATTCGACTTACAAAGTGACGAGTATAAAGAGTCTGTATTACCCAAAGCAATCACCAAGCGTGTTTCTGTGGAAGCTGGTGTAACTTGGGGTTGGGAAAAATATGTTGGTAGTGAAGGTAAAACTATCGGTGTTGATACTTTTGGTGCGTCAGCGCCCGGTGGTGTAATTATGGAACAATTTGGTTTTACTGTTGATAACGTGGTAGCTACTGCTAAATCTATTCTCTAATTTTATAAAGTTTAGAAATAAGGAGTTTAAACTCCTTGTTCTGAAATTTATTGAGAAAACGATGAGTCACTGAGTGTTAAAAAGTTTGTTATTTAATAACAAGCCCTCAGTGGCTTTTTTATTGCCTATTTTTAAATTGAGATAGAATCCTTGTTTGCATGGGGGAAGAAGTGGTCGAGTTGGCAATAAATAATATCAAGTTCGGATGATCACTTATCAAAAGAAGTGTGTATTTAAAGTTTCTGGCAGAGATTTAATTTTAACTGTTGAAGAGATAATTTTTTATTAATCTGTCATAACTACTGTATGGTATCTGGAAAAACAATACTGTTTAGACAAAAACACAAAATAGTAGGTGCTACTATAGGATGATAAAGCCTCATAATAGTCTATTATCCTCTGGACAATACTTTTTCATCGACACCTATCTATAATGGTGTCAGGACTTTTCCATCAGTTTTGTATTATTTATTGTCCATTATCAATTATTTTATGGAATTTTTATCATTAGAAAATATTAAAGAATTGGCGCACCAATATGGTTATTGGTCGGTATTTTTCGGTATTGCTATCGAAAATACGGGTATTCCTATCCCCGGAGAAACTATTACCATTGTTGGTGGTTTTTTTGCTGGAAGTGGTGAGTTAAATTATTGGTTAGTATTGATTTCGGCGGTGATGGGCGCTGTTTTAGGTGATAACTTCGGTTATTGGTTAGGAAGAATCGGTGGTTGGTCACTTTTTTTGAAAATAGCCAAATTTTTTCGGCTTCAAGAGGAGGAATTATCTAAAGCCAAAACTAAATTTAGCGATAATGCAGGAAAAGCGGTGTTTTTTGGGCGTTTTATCACTCTTTTAAGGGTATTTGCTGGACCTATCGCTGGAATTGTCGAAATGCCTTATCCTAAGTTCTTATTTTACAATTTTTGTGGTGCTGCGGTATGGGCTTCTGTCATTGTCACTATATCTTATTTTGTCGGGCGCATTATTCCTTTATCTCAGTTAGTGGGTATTATTGCTCAATTTGGCATCATTGCTCTATTATTAGTGGTGGCTTGGATTGTGATTCCTTTGATTATCAAGGCAAAAAAACAAGCTAATTAATAGCAATCAATGAAAAAAGAAATTATCTCAAGTTAGGGTAATCTGTTGTCAAAAGATTGTATCTTCGGAATTTACCCACCGTGTAATGAATTATATCAAGTTGGGATAATTAGTTATTAAAAGATTGTATCTTCGCTACTTCCCCACCGTGTAATGAATTACACGGAGCCAATAAGTTTACGTTCAATAAATTGAACTAAGATATTGATATTATTTTCCTTTGTTGTGAAGAGTTATTTCACTGTAAAATTTTCAGCTAAGTGTTAAATGATGGATAGTGCATCGCCCTACAGAGTTTTTAAATTTGTCTCAATCTTAATTGAAATAAGTTATCGTGCAAAATTAATTATATACGGGCAAGGGGTTTAAACCCTTTGTTGTTATAGCTTTGAAAAAAATAAAAGTCACAATTAATTTTGCTTACTTACTTAACTTTGCCCTTTTGATTTTTGATTAAAAAAGATTTTCCAAGAATTTGTAGATTATGATTAATGAAACCCAAGCAATATATAGAATATTAGATGCGAATTTAGATCGCAGTCGAGAAGGTTTAAGGATTATTGAGGAGTGGTGCCGTTTTGGTTTAGATGATGCAAACAGCGCCCTCCACTGTAAAAATATGCGTCAGGAGTTGGGCAAATGGCATGATAATAGATTAAGAAGCGCCCGTAACACTGCCCATGACGTTGGCACAAGTTTAAGCCATCCCCAAGAAGAAACCAGAAGTAATTTAAACGCTGTATTACAGGCGAATTTTTGTCGAATACAAGAAGCATTGCGAGTATTGGAAGAATACGGCAAGTTATATGATGGCGCGTTTGCGGGCGCTATGAAACAATTAAGGTATCAAGTGTATAGTTTAGAAAGTCAGTTAATGGGAAAATCTCGTCAGCAACGGTTACAAGAAGCCAAGTTATATTTAGTGACAGCGCCCGTCACCGATTTTTTACAGGTGGTGGAGTCTGCATTACAGGGCGGTTTAACCCTTGTGCAGTATCGTCACAAAACGGAAAATGATCCCCTCAGATACGAAGAGGCAAGGCAGTTAAAGGAATTATGTCACCGTTACGGGGCGTTATTTTTGGTTAATGATCGAGTGGATATTGCTTTGGCGGTGGGCGCTGATGGCATACATTTAGGGCAAACTGATTTGCCTGTGGCAGTGGCAAGACAACTTTTAGGCGCTGAGAAAATTATTGGCAAATCCACCACTAATCCCACGGAAATGGCTAACGCATTACAAGAGGATGTGGATTATATTGGGGTAGGTCCTGTTTATGCTACTCCCACTAAAGCTGGAAAAGCGCCCTCCGGCTTAGAATATGTGCGTTATGCTCAGGAAAATGCTACCATGCCTTGGTTTGCTATTGGTGGTATCGATGACACTAATATAACTGCGGTGACGGGCGCTGGGGCTTCTAGGGTGGCTGTGGTGCGCGCGGTGATGGGCGCTGAATCTCCCAAGGCTATGACTCAGACTCTTTTATCATTCTTGCAGTAAAGAGTTTATGATTCACCCAAAGACTAATTTCTCTACTCTTCTTTTCAAGTGTGCCATTCTCATTAGGGCAAATGAGTTCAAATCTCTTTCTAATTCTGTTGATTTTTCTTGAAAATCTAGTAATTTTATCTAGGAAATTCGAGTCTTAATTGACATTCTCCTAATTTAGGCTTTCATGAAAAAGTGTTGTGATGGAGTGACGGGAAAAGGGGAAAATCGAACCAAAAATCTAAAAAAAGACTTCCTAACTATAGGAAGTCTTTGTGTTTTTCGTTGGAAGATAAATCAATGAAGTATTATTCAACAACAATAACACCATTCATACCAGCACCTCTGTGAGGTTCACAGTAGTATTTATACTCACCCGGTTCATCAAAGGTAGCAGAAAAAGATTCACCAGCGGCAAACGCTAAACCTTTATGAGTTAATTCAGAAGCGTGGGGGGCTGAAGGATCGAAAACTACATTGTGAGGAGCTAATTTATTATTAACCCATTTAACACTATCTCCTGCTTTAATGGTTACTTTAGCAGGTTGGAAAGCCAACATACCACTATCAGCGCCCATCTTAACTTCTACGGTATCAGCTTGAGCAGAGGCAGTTGTGGAGATCACTACCATTACAGCTAACAATAAGGTAGATAAAAATAATCCTAATTTCTTAAACATTTTTTTAATTGATTTTATGTGACTATTTACACCTAATCATAATATGAAGTTTGACCAATTGTCAAACCAAAGATAAAAAAAAACAGGGCAAACGCATACTAAAAATTTGTGGGCGTTGCATCATTGCGGGATGATATGCAATTTTCTGATAGGTTGAAACAACTGT
>JACYMF010000002.1 GCA_015272165.1 Cyanobacterium sp. T60_A2020_053 | reverse complement strand
GGTCATAGAAAACTATATCAGGGGTATGGAACGTGCCTCTTTAGACGCAGAGTCGCCAAGCTCTACTGAGTGCGGAAGCATGAGGCAACTTGGGGCGAAGAAGCGTCAGAAACGCATTTCTCAGCGTAGCGGAAATGCGTAGTTCATAGCAACTATATTATATCAAGTTCGTTTTTTTAACTTTGCCTTAAATCACGAGCAAATCTTTTGGCAAGGGGTGGCACAAATAAAAATGGGCTGGTAAAACCTGAAAATATCGCTAATCCTTCTTTTAATTCCTTGACTTGAAACGGCATTCCCGTGGTAAAAGCCACTTGACAATTATACCAGCGCCCTTCTAACAGACCTAACAATGGTAAATAATGCTCTACCCCTTCTCGAATCTTCTGCTCACTCACTGTAGAATGGACAGGGGCGCTTATATTCGTAATGATTTGACTAATTTGACCTAAACAGAACGATCCATCCAAAAATTGAATTGCACCGGGTTCTAGTACTTCTCCTTGTAGCTCATTGGTGGGGTTTTCCCAGAGAGAATTTTTACCCAAGGCGGTGACATCTTTTTCTAATAAAAAACGGGCGGTGGTGCTGGGCATTACTAAAGTACGCAGTTTTATGTGACTAGGTTTAGTTTTGATTAGTTGGGCATGGGTAAAATATAGAGGAAGTTTGATGCCCATTTCTGCCAATATTTGTCGGGAGTGCGCCCCGGCACAAATGATTATTTTTGAAGCTGAGTATTTATTTTTATCGGTAATAATTCCCGTGATTTTGTCTTCTTTTTTCACTGTAGAAATAAATGTTTGTTCGACTATTTCTCCCCCTAATTGTTTATAGGCATTTTGATAAGCTAAAATAGTTTTTAGTGGGTTAACATGACCGTGGGGAAGTCTTAAACAACCAGAAATAGATTCAGGGTTTAATAGTGGTTCTAATTCACAACTATTTTTTATGTCTAATAATTCAGGAGTAAGACGAAAATGTTGATAATTTTTAGCTACTTCTGTTGGGGTGGAGGGCGCTGGAATAGTAAATAGTAAATCAATTTCTCTAAACTCAGTTTCTGAGCCTAATTCTGCTGTTAAATTACGATGAATATTTAAACCTTCTTCACATAGTTTATTAGTAAAATCATTTGTACCACACCAATGAGCTATACCTCCGTAACTGTAAGCTGTTGCATTATCAAAATTAAGATTTTTTTCTACTAATAAAACTTTAAACTTCTGTTTAGCTAATTCATAACTTAAAGCTGAACCTGTTAAACCAGCGCCCACCACTACCACATCATAATTATTCATTTTTATTCAAAAAAAATAAGGCTAATTAATTATTTAAACTGTCAATTATTCATTGTCCATTAAACTCACAATTCTATTTTTTATTACAGTATGTTTACTATGAATAAACTACATTTTTGTTTCTAGCAAAGGCACTAATTTTTGTAAGAATCCAAAGTGTAATTTAAGGAAATGAAAACTACGGTAAGCCTTAATCATTTGTAGAAAAATCTTTAATAATTACCTTAGCCCTTTTCCTTTTGAACTTTGCCCTTCTGATCATGTCTTATTTTTTACATTCTGCTTCAATTTTATTATAAAGTTCTTGCCATTTTTTTAACTCTTCACTATTTTTAGAATTGACAGATTTTACGCCACTATTTGCATAAAATTGCTCATTAGTTGTAACCGTAATCCCTGCTGGAGTGCATTCTGCAATAGCTTTAAAAGGCATGGGCTGATCTCCATCAACCATGGTAGTTTGATTATTAGTTATAGCATTCTGATTATTTTCTGTTTTCGCATTTTCTACAGGAGATTTGGTTTCAGAAGTGGCTGTAACCTCAGAAGATTGACTATTTTCTGTGGCTTTTTCTTTCTCGTAATCTGATTTTATATCGGCATTGATTTTGATATTCAAACCATCTAGTGCCTCTTTATCACAACTGATGAGAATAAAACTAGATAGTGATAATAATAATAAAACTGCTTTTTTGATCATTGTTACTTTTTTAAAGAACTTATTAGGGGTCGAGAAGTGAATCGCTTCACTCCCCTCCCATTCAAAACCGTACATGAGACTTTCACCTCATACGGCTCCTAGTTTGCTATTCCTTGTCATGGATGCTGTCACCTTTTCAAACTTCCGTCTGTTTTGGTTTTAATATCATGGCAATGACG
>JACYMF010000001.1 GCA_015272165.1 Cyanobacterium sp. T60_A2020_053 | reverse complement strand
CTGCGACATCCTGCTCCCAAAGCAGGCGCGCTACCAAGCTGCGCTACATCCCGTTAACCTTAACCATAATAACTTAATAATCTCATTTTGACAATAAAGAAAGGGTGAAAGGGTGAAAGGGTGAAATTGGAGACACACAACTGAGATAATCAATGATAAAGTAGTAATTGATTTACAAAAAGCGCCCTTATGACAGTATTAACAGTTCAATCTCTACAAAAAGATTTCGGTATCAAAGAAATAATTAAAGATGCTAGTTTCAGTATTGATGATCAAGATAAAGTTGGTTTGATTGGGGTGAATGGCGCTGGTAAATCCACCCTACTCAAAATGTTAGCTGGAATCGAACCCTATGACGGGGGAGAAATGCAAACGAAATCAGGTGGTAGAATTATCTATCTACCCCAACAGCCTGACATCAACCCTGATCATACAGTATTAGAACAAGTGTTCGCCTATGCTGGGGAGCAAATGCAGTGGATTAAAGACTATGAAGATTTATCTCATCATTTGGCTACGGCTGATGAAAATGAACAAAATCGTTTGATGGCACAATTAGCCGATTTGACGGAAAAGATTGAGGCGGAGGGCGCTTGGGATTTGGAAACCAATGCTAAAATCATCCTTGACAAATTAGGTATTCAAGATTTTGATGCAAAAATGGGCGGTTTATCAGGGGGTTATCGCAAACGGGTTGCCCTCGCTTCAGTTTTAATGGCTGAACCTGATCTATTATTGATGGATGAACCTACTAACCATCTTGATGCGGAGTCAGTGGAATGGTTGCAACAATACCTCAAAACCTTTCCTAAAGCCATTTTTCTCATCACTCACGATCGTTATTTTCTCGATCAAGTTACCACCCGTATCCTTGAAGTAGATCGAGGGGAAGTTTATAGCTATGCTGGTAATTACACTTATTACTTAGAGAAAAAAGCCCTTGCTGAGGAATCTGAGGCAAGTAGCGCCCGTAAACATCAAGGGGTACTAAGAAGGGAGTTGGAGTGGCTAAAACGAGGACCTAAAGCCCGTAGCACGAAGCAAAAGGCAAGGATTGATCGCATTGGTGACATGAAAAATAAAGAATTTCGCCAAACTCAAGGGAAGGTAGAAATTGATACTCCTAGTCGGCGTATCGGCAAAAAAGTTATTGAGTTGCATAATATCTCGAAAAGTTATGGGGAGAGGACTTTAATTAAAGATTTTACCTATGAATTTGCCCCCGATGATCGGGTGGGTATTATTGGCGGTAATGGGGTAGGTAAATCCACTCTGATGAATTTGATTATGGGTAAAATTGACCCAGATCAAGGTAAAGTGGAGACGGGCGCTACTATTAAAATTGGTTACTTTGATCAACATTCTGAGGAGTTAATCACCGCTAAAGAGCAGGAATTACGAGCCATTGAGTATATTAAAGAAGTGGCTACCTACATTGAAACTTCCGATGGTAGTCAAATCAGCGCGTCTCAACTTTTAGAGAGATTCTTATTCACTCCGAATCAACAGTATGCACCCATTGAAAAGTTATCAGGGGGAGAAAAAAGACGGTTATTTTTATTGAGAATGTTGATCAGTAATCCTAACGTATTAATTCTTGATGAACCAACAAATGATCTCGATGTACAAACTTTAGCGGTATTAGAAGAATATATCGAATCTTTTAAAGGATGTGTGTTAGTTGTATCCCATGATCGCTATTTTTTAGATCGTACTGTGGATACTATTTTTGCTTTTCAAACTGATGGTAGTTTAAAACAATATCCGGGTAATTATTCTGTTTATTTAGAGTATAAATATAGACAGGAAGCACTTGAAAAAGAAGCATTACAAGAATTAAAGCAAACAAAAGAAAAAGTTAATAAAAATTCTCAAAGTAAAAAAAAAGAACCAAAAGCAAAAGAAACTAAACCGAAAATATCTAATTTTCAACAAAGAGAACTGGATAAATTAGAAAGTAAAATAATTCCTGAGTTAGAAAAGAAAAAAGCAAAAATTGAAAGTCTTTTATTTCAAAATAGTAAATATGAAGAAGTGGAAAAACTAACTCATGAATTAGCTTTAATTAATGAACAAATTGAAAAAGCTACAGAAAAATGGATCAATTTATCAGAGATAGCAAATTAATAGCTTTTCCCCACCATACCCTACTTCGGGCTTCTAGCTCGAATCTGGTTCAAGTCCATTGGGCGACAACTACCATGAGTGACATTGACAATAATATTAATTTAATGTAAACTTAACTTCTACGATCAATAATGGTAATAGAAGGGGTCGAATAAACGGAGATAAATTAAGTGACATTGTTACATCAGATCGCACTTTCAGATCAAATAAAAATCGGTGATAACCTGATACTACAAAAACGCACCAGAGAGGTTGCTCAGGATGTATTAAGGATGGGGGCTTTGGTTGAAGAGTCATTTCGTTATAGTCATAGGGCTTTGTTTGAGCAAGATGTGGACGCTGTAAATAAAATCATCACTCAAGATAAAGAAATTGATCGTTACTATCGTCAAATTGAATTAGATTGTGCCAATATTCTTTCTCAGCAAAATCCCTCCCCTCAAAATTTACGCATGATTAGCGCTTTTATGCAGTTAGTGCGAGATTTGGAAAGAATTGGCGATTATGCTCAAGACTTAGCGGAAATTTCTCGTAAATTGATTACTTATCCTGTTCATCCCACCATGAAAGATATTGCCATAATGTCACAACAAGCTCAATTAATGTTAGGGAAAAGTATCGTTGCGTTGACGGAATTGGATGCGGGCGCTGGAGAAAAAATTAAATTTTTAGATGACACTGTTGATGATGCTTATGATCATCTTTATCAAGTTCTAGCTTATCAAAAAAATATTATTGGGGTAGTGGAACCCATTATATTATTAATTCTTGTGATTCGTTATTTAGAAAGAATGGCTGATCATTCTACCAATATTGCTCAGAGAGTTTCTTATATTGTCAATGGTTATCGTAATTAGGGTCTGCTCAATAAATCAAAACCCTTTTAAAACAAAGGTTTTAATCGCAATAAAATCTTAAAAAGTGCCAAAAATAGCCTTTTTTTCTCTACCCCAATCAAAAATTATTGATGCAAAATATAGCAGTCCTAAATCATTCGTGAAAAATCAATGACTTAGAAAAAAACATCGAAGATACCATCCTCGTTGCCTTTTGCCTGTTGCCTTTTACCATAAGATAATTCTCATAACTCATTTAGTATTGCTATATCTTAAATTAAGATTAATAATAGTTTACAGCGCATTTCAAATGAATAAACCACGTTTTTTGTGTCTCGCAAAGGCGCAAAGACGCAAAGATAGTATTTGTAATAATCCAAAGTGTGGTTTAAGGAAATGAAAACTGCTGTAAGAAAAAATAGATCACCATAGGACTTTGACCTATAATATTAACGTCCTAGTTATAGGAACAATCGCTACTAAAACAGATCTATCTCGAACAAATAGTCATGAGTGCAGAAAAACAAATTTATAAAAATGTTATGGAACTTCTTGTTGATGAAGAAGTTGATTTCCAACTTAAACAGAATAAAGCTATTCGGCAACCAGAATTAATTAACAGAATAGAAGTTGCTACCTTTGCATTAAATCGTTTACCCAGTCTTTACGCTTCTTCTCGTGAAGGTATTAAAAAACAAAAAACAAGAGCTTTAGTCAAATATAAAAAACAAATTCATGAAGCTGTTTCTCAGGGGTTTGCGGCGGTAGAAAAAGACCCTCTGCGACGTTCAACACCTTTACCACAAGAGAAAAATGACATTATTTCAGATGCTAAAAAGACTATGACTGAGTTAGAAGACTCTTTCCCAAAGGAAGAATTGGCTGTTATTGTTGAGTTTATGGAGTCTTTTCTCACTAAAGTACAAGATAAAGAAATTGAGTCTTCTGAAATTATCAAACTATACTATCTACTTGACTTTTATTGGGAAGAAGACGGTAATGGATTAATGGCATCCCCGAAAGGTGTGGCTTGGTATGGTTAATAGAAAGATGGCAAAAGGCAGGATTATGAGTGATTAACGCTCTTAATTACAAATTCTCCTAATTAAGCTCGCACCGCCTTTTCATTGCTGTGGTTATAAACTCTCAATCATCGTCATTTCTTCATCCGTGAGAGGTTGATCAAAAAACTCACAGTTAAAACAATCCATGGCAGCGCCCTCCAAACTAGCCATAATCTCCTCACGAGAAGGTAAATTAGCTCTTTTGTAAGGGGTGAAACCCTCCCCAAAAACCTGCTGATATAGTCCTAAGTCTGGCTCTAACACCATTGAACCGTGTTGCAGGACAAATTTGCCCTGTTTAAGCTGGGCGCTACCAATAAACTTATTTCCTTGACTATCCACTAAATCAGCATTAGTAGAAAGGGCGAAGCAGTTAGCCGATTTGAGATATTGACGGTGAGGGGCGCCGAAATGTAAATCTAACCCCAAATTTCCCCAACCAACTATTAAAAACTGAGAAATCTGCCGATAAACTTCATCTAAATTGCCCTGAAACTGAGAAGAAATCACACTATAGGTTAAATCTCCTTGGTGTAAAACGCCCCTGCCACCGGTCGGGCGCTGGACTATATTTATAGGTTTTCCTTGCCATTGTAAGTTATGCCAGTGGGAAGGATATGATTTTTTTTGACTAACTCCGAGGGAAATTGCCACTGGATGCCACTCATAAAAACGTAAAACTGAGGGATGATTATGATGTTGATGCTGAGATAAAAGCCATTTATCTATAGCCATTTGCATCGTTCCAGATGCTTCTATGAAAGGGATGAAACGCCATCTATGAGGTTGATTCATGACTATTTAAAGAACGAAAATAAAGAAAAGTAGTCATTATTTTTGAATTGAGCTATGCTTATAGTTATGACAAAAATAGTCAACTTTGCATTTTTGACCCAAGATACCATATAATAATCATGGAAAATCTTTAAAAAATATTAAGAATGTAACGCAACCCTAAGACGAGGAGGCAAAAATGTTTATTAGACTTGCACAGGAGTATAGAGAGTTTGTTAAGGATTTGGTGATGAATCTCCAAGCCTTAGCCATTGTGTTAGAAAAAAGAGGTTATATTGCCTCTTGTTATACCTGTGGCACAGAATTAACTAGCGCTTCATTTATGGTTAGTTTAGGAGATAATCATTTAATTCGTTTCTTGGTTTCCGATTACGGCATTACTTGGACTGAGATGCAAGATGACAGAGAATTGATGAAGTTGGAGGGCGCTGAAGCCATTAGTCAACTAGAAGAATTAGCCAACTTGGTTAAATACCAAATTAAATCAGTGGACAGTAAATCTCCCAGTTATGACCATAGTATTTTGGTTGGCTAATGTTCTTGAATAGTTCAAACCGTATCAGGTAAATTATAGCCTAATGTGTTCGGTGCTTAATTGACGTGTTGGTGAATGTGGTTATGAATTGAAATATGTTGAAGATAAGTATCTATTATATGGTCTGATATCATGTAATCCCCTAAATGCAAATCACATCATATTCGTAAAAATGGAATAAATCGACAAATAAAACAAAACTATTTCTATTAATCAGCTCATGGTTATTCAAATGAGTTGAAAAATGAATTTTTAGCTTGGAAAGATGTACTGGTTACATATTGTTCATAGCTTATTTCACCAACGTCACCCTCATGAATAAAGGATCAAGCCATAATTAACAATAAGTTATATCTGAATTACTAAATAAATGGCATCATAAAAGATAATGGTTATTTTTTATGGTATGAGATCATGGCTACTTTTATCGCTCAAGTAAAAGACAAATCAGGCAATATTTTAGAGGAAAGGATTACGGCTGAAAATCCCGATGAGGCGCGCCGTATTCTCAGTAAGCGTTTCTCCGCTATCGGTAAAATTAAAAAAGCTGGTATAGAATTTGATTTATCCGCCATAGAAGCGGCAATGAGTCCTGTTAGTATTAAGGATAAGGCTATTTTTTCTCGTCAGTTGGCGGTGTTGGTTAATGCTGGGGTGGCTATTGTGAGGGCTTTGGGGGTTTTGGGTGAACAAGCCACCAATCCTAAGTTTAAAAGGGCGCTTTTAGCTATCAACGCTGATGTACAACAGGGTACAAATTTATCAGAGGCAATGAAAAAACATCCTGATTGTTTTGATCAGCTTTATGTTTCCATGGTAGAAGCTGGAGAAATTGGGGGGGTTTTGGACGAGGTTATGAATCGTCTTGCCAAGTTATTGGAAGATGTGGCACGGTTACAAAACCAAGTCAAATCTGCTATGGCTTACCCTGTAACGGTTGGTTTATTCGCTGTGTTGGCTTTTTTGGGGATGACTATTTTCTTGATTCCCGTTTTTGCTGGTATTTTTGACCAGTTGGGGGCGCAGTTACCTGCTTTAACTCAGGCTATGGTTAATTTAAGTAATTTCTTGCGTAGTCCAGCGGTGGTTGTACCTATTTTTATTCTCATCGGTGTTGTTTTTGCTTTTCGTCAATATTATCGTACTCCGGCTGGACGTTATCAAATTGATATGATTGCTCTCAAAGCACCCATCTTCGGTGATTTAAACCAAAAAAGTGCCGTAGCACGATTTTGTCGTGTTTTTGGAACTCTGACTCGTTCTGGTGTGCCTATTTTACAATGTTTGGAGATTGTGGAAGAAACTATTGGTAATAAGGTGATTGCTGGGGCGGTGGGCGCTGCGAAGAGATCAGTTTTAGAAGGAGGAATGCTAAGTTTAGCCATTGAGGAGAAAAAAGTTTTTCCCCCTATGGCGATTCAAATGATGAGCATTGGGGAAGAAACTGGGGAATTGGATGCCATGATGATGAAAGTAGCAGATTTCTATGAAGATGAGGTAGAACAAGCAATCAAGGCTTTAACTAGCGTCATCGAGCCTTTGATGATGGTTGGCATTGCGGGAATGGTAGGTACTATCTTGTTATCTATGTATTTACCGATGTTCTCGATTTTCGATCAACTTGGTTAATTTTACCTCTTTTTGGAGAGACGGGGAAAAAGGGAGGAAAGGGGAGAAAGGGAGGAAAGGGAAGAAGGGGAAGAAGGGGAGACGGGAAGATAATGAATTATTCATTATTCATTATTCATTATTCATTATTCATTATTTATTATGGAAGTAGTATTTCGGGAGTTTAATCCCTTTGATGTGTGGATTTGGATCGAGTTTGAGGATGTGCCTTCTCAGATGGAAAAACAATACGTTGAAGAGTTATTTAATTCTTGGTTTTATCTGGGTAAATTAGGCGGTTTTAATGGAGAAAATCTACAGGTGCAAGAAACTGGGGTGGAAGTTAGTTATATGAACTACGATGAAGGGCGCTGGGATCAGTCTATTATGGCTTTAATGCACAATATGGGAGAGTTTGAGTTTCAACAGCGCACGGGGCGCTGTTGGTTTGATCTTGGTACTAGCGATCTTATTGCCCTTGATGTATTAATTAACACCCTCAAGCAGTTATCGAAAGATTATCTTAATCTGCGTCAGTTAACCATCGGGGGACAAAATGAGGATTGGCCCGTGCAGGTTAATGCTGAGGACAAGTTTTTGGAAGAGTAAGTGAGCCAACCTACTATATAATCAACTGTTGAAGAGTAGAAAACTGGATCAATAACGGCAATCATGAAAAAATTAATTGAAGGACTGCATCGCTTCCATGCAGGATATTTTGAAAGTCATCGAGATTTATTTGAAAAGTTATCCCAAGGGCAACATCCCCGCATTTTATTCATTACTTGTTCTGATTCTCGTATTGATCCTAATTTAATCACTCAAGCTAATGTGGGTGATTTATTTGTTATTCGTAATGCTGGTAATATTATTCCTCCCTATGGTGCTACGAATGGGGGGGAGGGCGCTTCTTTGGAATACGCTATCACAGCTTTAGGCATTGAACATGTTATCGTGTGTGGACATTCCCACTGTGGGGCGATGAAGGGTTTATTGAAAATGTCTAAATTAGAAGATCAAATGCCCTTAGTTTATGAATGGTTGAAACAGGCTGAAGCAACTCGGCGCTTAATTAGAGATAATTATGCTGATACCCCCGATGAGGAGTTATTGCCTATCACCATTGCTGAAAATGTCCTAACTCAGTTAGAAAATTTGGCAACTTATCCTGTAGTAAGAAGTAAGTTATATCAAGGTAAATTAGCTCTTCATGCTTGGATTTATAATATTGAATCGGGAGATGTATTTGCTTATGATCCTGAAAGTCATGATTTTGTGGACTTGGAAACCAGAAATGCGCCTCCAGAGTTTGTTTATGATTTAAAACCTGTTAATTATCACAATATGAATCAAAAACGAAGCGTTAGAAGCACGTTAGCGTCTCCTTCTTCTAATCATAATACTAGCGATTCTACAGTTAATTATCCTCGTTCTAATCGTATTTCTGATCTTCAAGCCGAGCGTATTTATAGAGGTTCATTTTAAAAAAGTTTCAGGTGGTTTAAGGGTTGAACATTTTTCAACCCCTACGGATTAAGGACAACCAAGAGATTGTCTCGTACTTACTTGAGTAATTGGATTTATTCCAGAAGCATTTTCACACAAGTTATTTACTTGTTGCTTATCTAAAACAGCAAAAGTAAAATCAGCGCCCGTCACCGTAGCATCTTTAAAAGTGGAGCGCATCATGATGGCATCTCTAAAAATAGCATTGGATAAGTCAGCACGATCAAAACTGGTAACGTAAATTAAACCGTCAGAAAGATTAGCACCAGAAAATATAGCATTTTCAGCATTAACGCCATTAAAAACAGCGCCCCTCAAATCACTATTACTAAAATCAGCGCCCTCCAAATTAACCTTAGTAAACTCAGCTAATTGTAGATTTTGATTAGTAAAATCTTCCCCCTTCATACTCTGACTTTCAAAGGTAGAAGTAACGGCGCTGGAACTAGCGCCCTCCGCCGTTGCTGGGAAAATTGTCAACGATAGCAATAATACAAAAATACTTAAACCTTGAAAAAACTTTTTCATAATAATAAATTTTTATTGGTATCAACTCAAAAGAAAAGTAGGTTGGGTTGAGGTACGAAACGCAACAAAAGCAATGTTTTTCATTCTCAAATCCCCCCCCTTTTTTAAGCAGGGTATTTTCAAAGTCGGCATCAAAATTCTTTACCCTCACCTCCAACCCCTCTCCCACAGCAGGGTGTTTTCAAAGTCAGGATCAAAATTGATTTGTTTTTGACAAGAAGACAATATAAGGATGATCCCCCCCAACCCCCCTTAAAAAGGGGGGAGATTCAGGGAGACAGGAGGATTTTTTACTATTAATTGATTTATTAGTAGTTAAAAACCTCTGAATTTCAGATTATTGGCTAGTTTGAGAAACTAACATTTTTGAGAATGAAAACGCCCTGCTCCCACAGGAGAGGGGAGTCTTTTTTGCTTCTTACTTATTACTTTGCCTCAACTAAAAATTTCAGAATGAAAACACCCTGCTTAAGTTCCCACAGTCCAAGAATTGAGATATTCTGATTGGGCAGAAGTCAAAGTATCGATTTCGATTCCCATAGCTTGTAACTTGAGTCGAGCAATTTCCTGATCAACTTCTCTAGGAATAGAATGTAAACCGGGGTTTAAAATACCTTGATTTTTTACTAAATATTCACAAGCCATAGCTTGGTTAGCAAAACTCATATCCATAACCGCGCTGGGATGCCCTTCGGCGGCGGCTAAATTAACCAAGCGCCCTTCACCCAAAACCACTACGGATTTACCGTTTTCCAAGAGATACTGTTGAGTAAATTGACGAACTTCTTTAACTTCCCGTGCCATATTACCCAAGGCTTGAAGATCGATTTCAATATCGAAATGTCCAGCATTACAAACGATAGCACCATCTTTCATAGTTTGGAAATGTTCTTCCCGAATAATATGCTTATTACCAGTAACAGTAACGAAAATATCACCCACTTTGGCCGCCTCTGCCATAGGCATCACTCGAAAACCATCCATAGCAGCCTCAATAGCTTTCACGGGGTTAATTTCCGTAACAATGACATTAGCTCCCAAACCACTAGCGCGCATGGCCACACCTTTACCACACCAGCCATAACCAGCAACTACTACATTTTTACCAGCAATAAGAATATTAGTGGCGCGGAAAATACCATCAAGGGTGGATTGTCCTGTACCATAACGATTATCAAAGAAATGCTTAGTATCAGCATCATTGACATTCATCGCAGGGAAACTTAAAACGCCATCCTTAAACATCGCTTCTAAGCGCACGATGCCGGTGGTGGTTTCCTCAGTAGTACCAATTAAATCGGCTAATTGATGTTGTCTTTCTTGCACTAAAGTTGCTACCACATCAGAACCGTCATCAATGATAATATTGGGGCGATGGTCTAAAGCCGTTTGTACATGGCGATGGTAAGTGTCGTTATCTTCCCCTTTGAGGGCATAAACGGGGATTTCATAATCCTTCACTAAACAGGCGGCTACATCATCTTGAGTAGATAAAGGGTTACTGGCGATGAGAAGAGCATCTGCACCACCTGCTTTTAAGGCGATGGCGAGGTGCGCTGTTTCGGTGGTAACGTGACAACAGGCGACAATTCTAATTCCAGCAAAAGGCTTCTCTGCTTCAAAACGTTCTCTAATTTGTTTTAACACGGGCATTTCTCTTCCTGCCCATTCGATTCTCTGACGACCAAGACTCGCTAAATTTATGTCTTTAATGTCGTATTTTAACTGGGTAGCTGTGGCAACCATTAATTTTATTCAATAAAACTTTACATTTTCATCATATCAGGTTTCAGGTTTCAGATAGCAGGTTTCAAATGGTAGTCAGCTACTTTAATGTAAAGAAAAGTAACATTTTTAACATTACCATTGACAGTTAATCGTTAGTATGTTTTTACAACGAATATAAATGTGAGGAAAGTAATTAAAATGAACAACAATGAAGCTAGTTTGACCCTAGAGCAACAATTCAAGTTGGAAGTGTTAAAAGAACAAGTTAAGGGCTTAAATAGAGAACAAGCACAACAATATTTAGTGGAAATTTTCCGTCAAATGATGGTCAAAGATAATTTGGTTAAACAATTAATGCGTAATGCTTAGGTGAAGAGGAATGAAAAAATTGGCTCAAAAGCTCTATTTTAAAAAAGGAAAAAATAAACAACTTTTTCCTTATTCAATTTTCTGGATTCATCAAGAGTGAATAATTAAATGTTACGCAAAAATAAAATTAGTTGTTGGTTTTAGGTGTCGGGTGTCGCGGTGTTAGGTTAAAGAACTGTAATGAGCGTAGTCGAAATGTCAAAGTAAATCCTTTCACTGACGAATCAATGTTGGAGGGTTTTAAACCTGAAACCTGCTACCTGCTACCTGAAACCTGCTACCTGCTACCGGCTACCTGAAACCTCCCTTAACTTAACATTTGAATCAGTGCGTAACTTCAGTTGATAATTGATAATGAATAATATTAGGTGCGTAAAGGAAAGACTAATGCTAAGAATTGACAAAGGTCGAGGAAAAGTGAATAATGAGAAAATTAAATAGATTGCCACTGTTATCAACCATTCTTGCCTATGTCTGCTTCAATGAAATGGGTCAATGCCCTCTCCACTCAATCATCCCTAGAAAAAGCCATTGACGAGGTAGTCGCTAAGTTAGAAGGGCGCTTTAATGGCACTCCAGATTTAGGTATCGTCTTTATTTCCTCCGTATTTGCCAGTGATTACCCTCGCTTGATGCCTTTACTGTTAGACAAAATTCCCTTACGTTATGTGATTGGTGGCGGTGGCGGTGGTATTGTAGGCATGGAAAATGAAGACCAAGCCCTCGAAATTGAAGGTAGCGCCGCTTTAAGTTTAACGGTGGCAAGTTTGCCCGATGTGGATTTAAAAATATTTCATTTACTGTCAGGGGATTTGCCCGATTCAGACAGCGCCCCTCAAGCGTGGTGGAATGCTGTAGGTGTAGCACCAGAAAATGAACCCAATTTTATTCTTCTCGCCGATCCATTTTCAGGTAAAATTAACGAATTAATCGAAGGTTTAGACTATGCCTACCCGAAAGCAATCAAAGTCGGTGGTTTAGCAAGTTCTAGTACCATGGGAGTAGCTAGTGGTTTATTTTTTAAAACCCCGGATGATTGGCAAGGGCAGTTTATCACTCAAGGCACTATCGGTTTAGCCTTATCGGGAGATATTACGGTGGAATCCATTGTAGCGCAAGGATGTCGAGCCATTGGTAAAACCTATCAAGTGACCAAGGGCGAAAAAAATATTATCATTGAAATTACTGATAACGAAGGGCAAACCGATTCCCCTCTCAACTTCTTAAGAGAATTAGTTAATAATTTAAGTCCTTCTGATCAAGATTTAGCGCAACATTCTCTATTTATCGGCATTGCGAGAGATGAGTTTCAATTAGAGTTAAATCACGGTGATTTTTTGATTCGTAACCTCATGGGAGTTGATCCCAAATATGGAGCTATTGCCGTAGGCGATCGCATTCGCCCCGGGCAAAGAATCCGTTTTCATCTTCGGGATGGGGATGCTTCGGCGGAAGATTTAGAAACTCTCCTTGATAATTATTGTGAGGATGAGGGAGAAATGGATGCGGTAGGGGCGCTGATGTTTTCCTGTTTAGGGCGCGGTGAGGCTTTATACGGGCAACCTAACCACGATGCGGAGTTATTTCTCGATTATTTCATTGATACGCCTTTGGCGGGGTTTTTCTGTAATGGTGAAATTGGACCTGTGGGCAGTTCAACTTTTGTTCATGGTTATACTTCCGTATTTGCCATTTTTTCTTAGGGAGAGTAATCATGTATTTATTAATCCCCGCCGCCGGTGTTGGTAAGAGGATGGGCGCTGATGGTAATAAATTATTACTACAATTACGAGGTAAACCTTTGTTGGCATGGACTTTAACCAGCGCCCTTCACACTTCCTCTTTAACTTGGATTGGAATTATCGGTCAAAAGTATGATTTTCCTGCTTTTGAAGAGATTTTAAGTCAATTATCTTTATCTAAACCAGTGGTATTAATTGAAGGTGGGGAAACCCGTCAACAATCGGTTTATAATGGGTTACGGGCGCTACCTCCTACGGCACAGAAGGTTTTAATCCACGATGGCGCGCGCTGTTTGGCTACTCCTGATTTATTTGAACGTTGCGCCCAAGAATTAAGTACCTGTCAAGCCCTCATTGCCGGAGTCACCGTCAAAGATACCATTAAAATAGTTGACGGAGAAAATGTCATCATCGATACTCCTAATCGTAACTTTTTGCGCGCGGCACAAACTCCCCAAGGTTTTGATGTCAAATTACTTAAACAATGTCATCAAAAGGGTTTAGATTTAGGCTGGGAAGTGACAGACGATGCGGCGCTATTGGAAAAATGCGGTTATCCTGTCAAAATTGTGGAAGGTGAAGAAACTAATTTAAAAGTAACTACTCCCATTGATTTAACTATTGCTGATTTCGTACTACAGAACTTTGTTGACAACTCCCCTGCTTCCCTTTCGTCCCTTCCCCCCCCTTGTTTACACTGCATTTCAGATGAATAAACCACATTTTTTGTTTCTCGCAAAGGCGCGAAGACGCAAAGGGAATCTTTGTAATAATCTAAAGTGTGGTTTAAGGAAATGAAAACTGCTGTAGAATGAAAGAAGCAAAATTGTCAACAATGGAATTAAAAAATATGATTTAATATGTTAAGTAGGTAATGGTCACGCACAATTATAAGGGAATCAAGATTTGTGTTATATCTGGCAGAAGTAAAAACTCAGGATAAAAAGTTTGTCGGTGGTTTTAAAACAGAATTGAAATTACTTGCCTCTCAGTCGGCAGATCAAACATGGAATACCATTGGCGGTGAAGATACTGTTACTACCGAAGCAATCAATGATCAAACGGGGAAGGGCGCTTTATACATTATCAATCTTGACAACAATAAACAATTACAAGGTGCGCCCGAAGTAGCTGGTTCAAGGATTGTTAACTATTTACGTCATTTCTCGCGCACCCTAGAAAAAGCTAAGTCTCAAGAAGAAGAAATCGAAGAATGGAAAACTTCCCTGCAAATTCAAGGGGAAGAAATTGCCAAAAGACAAGGGGAATTAGACCTTCAACAGCAAAGATTACAAGAACAAGAAGGTAAATTATCGTTACTAGAAGAAGAAAAAAATAAATTAACTACGGCTTGGGATCAGTTAAGGAATGAACAACAGCGCCTTAATGAGAATAAGTTAGATCAGGGAGAAATTCGCCAAAAATTAGAGGGAATTTTAAACACTATTAGGCAAAATCTTCCGCAACCTCATATATTAGATCAAAGTTGTCAAGAAAGTTTGACAGGCATTAGTCAACAACAAAGTAAATTAGATGAATATTGGCATGAGTTGGAATACAGTAAAGGTAGTTTAAACCAACAACGGCAAGAATTAGCTCAACAACAAGATAATTTACAGCAACGCCGTCAAGAATTGTTAGCTAGTCGAGAGGAGTTGGCAAAAGCACAGTTACAGTTAGAAATAAGTCAAAATAAGATTAAATCGCAAGAAAGTCTTATCAAACAGTTTAATTATTCTCGCGATGGCATCGCCCGTTTACAAGAGGAAATTGGCTTGTTAGGAGATGATGGGGAAGAGCAAAAAGTGGACATTCAAGCCCTTGAAACAATGCCTTTGGGGGATTTAGAAAGTATTGTTAATCAGGTGAAAGATGAAACTGCTAAAGTAGTAAATTTTGTCAATATGCAGGAGGAGGAGTTAACTTTACAAGCGGATGAAGTGAGAGATATTGAGCAAAAAATCCTTCATGCTGATGAGGTAACTAAGTTAAGTTTGGAGGAGGATTTTGCGGATGCTAAAGAGGCGATGAAGTTGTTAAATGAGACTTTGGTGGGGCAAAGACGCAATTTGAAGAAGCAACAAAAAATTCTCAATGAGTATTTGAAAGTGTTTAGTCGCCGTAAGGGGATTATTGATTTGGATTTTGCGGAGACTATTAATATTAGACCATTGTTAGTGGAAGTGGGGCAACAAAGGAATTATATCGATGAGAAAATTAATCATCTTAGCCAAGAGTTAAACGATTTGAAACAGAAGTCTCAACAAGATGAACAAAATTTGAGTAATAAACAACAACAGTATCAAAATTTAGAAAATCAGTTGCATAGTGATGAGGAAAATGTGCGTCAATTCTGTTTCAGGGTGGCGGAAATTGAGGGCAAGGTTAATTTTTTGGAAAGCGCCCTCCACCCTCTCCAAAATCAGTTAAATCAAATTCGTAATTCTATGGAAGCAATACAAGGAAAAATTGGCGACCTCCATAATGGAGTTGGTGGTCAAAATGTTGCTATTAGTGAGCTACAATCGATGTTGAATTAATTATCTAGGGATTATGACGGTACTTTTTCGTGGGTTATTCTTAAAAATTTTTTTGTCTGCTGGAGTTTTATGGTTGACAAATCAAGAGGTTAAAGCACAAACACCCCTTCCTCAGGATTTCAATGTTTCTCCCGAAGTAATCGAAAATAGCCCAGTGTGGCAAAAATGGCTGGAAAATTCTCCTGATATTCTCCAAGAAATCAAGCATCAACCCAGTTTTCCCACTCGATTGCGCGTTGGTTACAGTCAGTTTCCTTCTAATAATGGTATTGGTGGTTTTTCTGTAGCGGTGGAAGATGTTTTCATTGCGGATACTCCTTTATCGTTTAGCGCCCGTCATTCGTCTTCTTTTAACTCTGATAATAATTTTGAGCGTAGCGCTACGGGCGCTGATTTACATTATTATCTCTTTCCTCTCGGTAATTATGTTAATATCTCTCCCATTGTGGGTTATCAGTCTATCCGTACTAATGGTTATCAAACCGATGGGGTCAATTTAGGGGTAAGATTAGCCTTAGTTTTATCCCCCAATGGCGCTGGGGATGTCTTTATCAATCAAAGTTTTGTTAATGTGGGCGGTGATGATGAAGTCGGTATCACAGCGGTGGGCGCTGGTTATGCCATTCGTAAAAATTTACGTTTATCTGGTAACATTGAATGGCAAAATTCTCGCCAACAAGCTGACTCTCAAGTTTCCATCGGTGTAGAATGGTTTTTTAATCGTTAGGTGGTGGTGACAATTGACAATTATTAGGTTTTACTATCCTCGTGTAGCGTCTGTTATATCAAGTTCGGATAATTAGTTACAAATAGATTATATCTTCGTAATTTACCCACCGTGTAATGAATTACACGGAACCAACAGTATCTCGTTCAATAAATTGAACTAAGATTGTTTTTAATTGATTTGTAAGAGATCAAGCGAACTTGATATTATCTTGTATTTTAACGGCATTTTTATTAAAAAAAGCGTGATTTTGAGTATTTTTTGATGCTTATATTATGTCTTAAACCTTGTGATTTAAAACTTCTGAGTTTATTCAGCAGACCCTAATTATCCATTGTCCATTACGTCTTGAAACCATTTCTCAAAACCAGCGCCCCACGCCGTTAAAGAATACTTTTGTTCTACTACTTGACGACAGGCAGAACGATCAATTTGCGATAATTTAGCGATGGCAGACACTAAGCCAGAAACGCTGTCAGGGGTGACTAGAAAGCCAGTTTTGCCGTCTTCTACAATCTCGGCAGGTCCCCCCCTAGCATAAGCAATGACAGGCACACCACAGGCTAAGGCTTCAATGGCAACGTTGCCGAAGGCTTCCAACCAACGGGGAGTCATCAATAATCCTCGACATTGTTTTAATTCTGCTTGTAAGGCTTCAGTTTTTAAAAATCCTCGGTAGGTGATGGGCGCTGAAGGATATTTGTCAAGGATATTTTGCCAATAATTTTCGTCTTGAATTTTGCCGTAAATCCACAGGGGAATCTGACTAATTTGTGAGGCTTCCACGGCATCTTCAAGAGCTTTTTCGGGCGCTATACGTCCTAACCATGCTAATTTATGGTCAGGATTAGGGTTAAATTCATACAGGGATAAGTCTAAACCGCTACCTAAGCAACGACACACCGAGGCAAAGGGAAAAGTATTTGCTTGTGCCTCTGTGTAAACGCCAAAATTTTGGGGGTATTTCTCAGCGATTTTTGCCATGATTTCGTCTAAACTGTCGGAAAGTGAGCCCATACTGATAAAGTGAGCCATGGGAGTAGTGAAAAAAGGCGTTAGGTAAAAGGGCAGCCAGTCGAAGGCAAAGTTAACGATTAAATCATATTCCCCTTGATGTTGGCGCGCGTAATCCCACATATTAGCTAAGACGGAGTTTTGGGGCATGGTGGTGGGAATATTTCGGCTAAGGGTTTGCGCCGGGATGTGCAAGTTACCTTCCATTTCAATAATTTTACCATGATCAAAATGTGAGGTGGAGGGCGCTATGGTAGTGACATCATATCCTCTTGTTTGCATCTCTTGAATAAGATTATATAAAGTCAATTCTACTCCCCCGCCAATACCTGAACTTAAAGCGCCCACCGGCGTTGACATAAATAATAGTTTTTTCACTATAGTTAAATATAATTAATTACCTTTTCTGTTTCTAATTTATCAGTTAAAAAGCTAAAATGAGATAATTAGAAATACGGTAGTTACGTCTCTGTTAAAATTGTTGATTAACCATGAGGATTAAATCATGACTCAAACAGTGGAAGTTCAGTTAGTTGATATATTAAATAAGTTAGATTATAAAATTGATAAGCTAGATCAGAAATTTGATACAAGAATAGAACAATTAGATTATAAAATTGATAAGCTAGAGCAAAAATTTGATACTAAGATTGATAGTCTTGAGCAAAAATTTGATACTAAGATTGATAGTCTTGAGCAAAAATTTGATACTAAGATTGATAGTCTTGAACAAAAATTTGATACTAAGATTGATAATCTTGAACAAAAGTTTGATACTAAGATTGATAAGTTAGATCAAAAATTAGATCATGTTCAACGTGATGTAACAATTCTTAAACTTGATGTGGAAACACTTAAAACTGACAATAATCAAATTGTTAAAAGAGTTGATAGCATTGATACTCGTTTAAATACCATTACCATTGGAGTATTTGGCTTGATTGGAGTATTAATTACGGGGTTACTTACTTTTATTGGTAAATTAGTATTTTTTCCTAATCCTTAATTTATTTTTTAGTCAAACCCTAATTAGGGTCTGCTGAATAAATCAAAACCCTTTTAAAACAAAGGTTTTAAGTACAATAAAATCTTAAAAAAGTGCCAAAAATAGGCTTTTTTCCCAAAAATGCCCTCTTTTCTTTACCCTAATCGAAAATTATTGATGCAAATGAGCAACGTATGAAAACTGATCATTATGCCAAAGTTTTTGGTTGATAAGTATTTTGGGCTATTGCCTTCTGCCTGTTGCCTCTTGCCTACCTCAATGACTCCATTTTTTCAGCACCACCTAATTAATACTGTAAATGGTGCATAATTCGAGGATATAGTTCTAAATCTATTTTGCTTTTACTAACAAAGTCATCAGCGCCCACCGCCACAAATTGATTAATAATTTCAGGCTCTAAATAACCAGTTAAAAAAATAACTGGAATCATTTTTAAGATATTATCTTGTTTGATCATGGAACAAATATCTAAGCCATTTAATTTGGGCATTTGTAAGTCTAAAATAATTAAATTAGGCTTTATTTGCTCAATTTCAGCAAGAAAATTTAAAGGATTACTGCAAGTGTAAATATTCAGAGGTAATTTATTTTTAATTAACTTTTTACTAACAGTTTTAATAAATCTCTCATCATCATCAATGATTAAGATATTATATAATTTTTCACTAATATATATTGGTTTTTCTAATTCATTTTTAATATATTGTAAAAAGTCGGAGGGCGCTATTTTTTTTGTAAAAAAAGCCTTAATATTTTGCTGACTAAAAAATAATCGATTCTCTAAACTATCGTCACAGGTATAGATGACGGGCGCTATACTTAGTTCCAATGTGGTTAATTTATTCATCATTTCTTCTTTGTTGATAGCACAATATTCACAGTCTCCCCAAATTAATATGTCATGATGATAATTTTCTAAACTATACAAATCACTAATAATACTTAATTTAAAGTTCAAATTATTTACCCTAATTAATTGCTCAAATTCGTTAATTAAATTAATATCATTTTCTAACCATAAAATATGGTATTGTTTACCATCATTAGAAATACTCTTCAGTAAATTATTATCTTCAAATAGTATTTTGAAATTAATATTAAGTAAATTAATTGTTTCTTCAATTTTATTGAACTGTTCATAAAAACTACTCAACTTTAAGTTTTGTTCAATAATGCGAAAATTTCGAGAAACTTCATCAAAGCCAATATTGCCTAAAAACCCAATTAAATTATGAGCAACTCTTACGGCGGTTTCTTGATCGATATTTGAATCTATTTTATTAATATAATTATTTAATATGTTGAAATCTACTTCAATTTCTGGTTTACTTTGTGCCCATAATTCAGCAATGAAAGTATCTAAATCATTATTTTCTCCTTTTTGTGAAAGAGTCTCATTTTTAATAATACTTGAGCTATTTTCTAATTCACAAAGACGATAACCCATACCATAAACTGTTTGAATTGTATCTCTTCTACCGCCATATTGTTCTATTTTCCGCCGTAAACTTTTGATATGAGACCTAAAAGTGCTATGAGTAGGAATAGTTTCCATATTCCATATTTTATCAATAATGTGATCAACTTCAAAAACTTGTCGGGGAGACTGCAAAAAGGTTTGTAAAATATCAAATTCAGTAGGTGTTAAACTCATGGTTTTACCTAAATATTGGACTTCTTTTTTTTCTAAATCCATGACAATATTTTCCCACTTAATAATCTGAGTTTTAGCTTTATTTTGACGGTTAATTAATGCCTTAACTCTTAATAGTAATTCCTGAAAATCAAAAGGTTTAATCAAATAATCATCAGCACCCGACTCAAAAGCACGAATTTTATCTTGTTGACTTTGTAGTGCCGTAACAAATAAAATTTTAATAGTTAATTCAGCTTGACGTATTTCTCTACAAATATCAATACCATTTTTTTTTTGTAAAAGAACATCTAAAATTAATAAATCGTAATTATTTGTTTCAATTAACTCAATAATTTTTTCTCCACTTTCAATAATATCTACTGTCTCTAATTCTGTAGTTAAGTAGGATTGAATCAAAGAAGCTGTTTTTCTGTCATCTTCTACTAATAAAGCTCTCATGGTATCGTTAACGATCAATTTTGCTTATTAAATTATGTTTTTCAAATAATTTTAAAATTAACACATACTCTCTATTATAGCATGGTATAAATACTAGATACTTTAGAGTTAAAATTATATGGCAATACTAAATCAATTGTGGTAATTAAGTTTTTTAAAAAGACAATATAGCAGTCAGAAATCAGTCATGACAACATAATACTATCTGCTCTCACTCCAACCCATCTCCCAGAGGGCGAGGGGAGAATCGTTTTTCATTAAATTCTCACAAATCAAAACGGATTGCTATAGGTAATAAACAAGATGATAATTCGTTATCCTCATATCACCAGTTTCTCATCAAGACTTACTCACATAAAAAGTATTAAAATCATATACCCGTAAAAGTCTTGGAATCTAAGAATGGCAAATGTTTTCGGATAGTGATAAAAGGGGGATGTTAACGGGTTTTTTGTTGAAGGTGGAAGGCACTGGGTTTTGATGAGAAATTAGATTAAACCATCTAATTCAGATAATTTGAATTTTTTGATAGTGAAAATATGGTGAAGCGCTCCGAAAAAAAGAATAAAAAGTATAAGTAAGTAACATAGGTAAAATGTTACGTTAAGCTATCTTTTTTTGAACTATGACTAAAACTAAAACATCTCTTTCTAATCAACTTCTGGCTATAGGTCCGGGTATTTTGATGGCGGGAGCAGCCATTGGCGTTTCTCACCTTGTACAGGCAACGAGAGCGGGCGCTGATTACGGTTTCTCACTCCTCTGGTTGTTGATTCTGGCTATTGTTAGCAAGTATCCTTTTTTAGAATTTGGCCCCCGTTATGCGGCGGCAACGGGACAAAATTTGATCACTGGTTATCGACAAATGGGGCGTTTTGCTTACTGGAGTTATATTGTTATCACCGTTGGCACGATGTTTATTATTCAGGCGGCGGTAACGGTGGTGACGGCTGGGTTAGCTGAACAATTATTTCGACTTGGTTGGAGTGCCACGGTTTGGAGTGCTTTAATTTTAGCTCTTTGTGTCTGCTTACTTTATATCGGGCGCTATGGTGTTTTAGATGTCACAATGAAAGTAATTGTTTCTTTGTTAACTATTCTAACTGTAATCGCTGTGTTAGGGGCGCTGGGTGGTACAAATGTTCGAGATACTGTATCCATAACTCCTCCTTCTTATTGGAATGCGCCGGGTATTGCTTTTGCCATTGCATTTATGGGATGGATGCCCATTCCTCTTGATGCTTCGGTGTGGCATTCAATTTGGACTGGAGAAAGAGCTCTACAAACTAATTATTCTCCGACTCTAAAAGAGGCTAATTTTGATTTTAATTTAGGCTATATTTCTGCTGGAATTATTGGCTTATTTTTCTTTGTGTTAGGGGCGCTGGTGATGTTTGGCAGTGGCGAAACTTTTTCTGATAGTAGTGTTCTATTTTCGGTACAATTAATCGAAATTTACAGTAAAACTTTGGGGGGGTGGAGTGCGCCCTTCATCGCTATTACGGCTCTAATTACTATGTTTAGCACTACTTTAGCGGTAACTGACGCTTATCCGAGGGTGATGTTAGCATTGTGGGAAGAGCATTTTCCTAGTGAAAAAAAGGCTCATATTCAATCAAATATTTATCGTTTATCTTTATTCATTATTCCTTTGATTGCTTTATCAATTTTAATTTTTTTAGCAGGTCAAAGTTTCACTATTTTAGTTGATTTTGCTTCGGGTTTGTCTTTTTTAGCAGCGCCCGTCATCGGTTATTTCAATTTAAAATTAATATCGGGAAAATTAACGCCGAAGGGCGCTAGACCTAATAAATGGTATCGTTATTTTAGTTGGGCTTGTTGGTGGTGGTTAGTTATTTTTACCTTAATATGGTTTTATTGGTCATTCATTGCCAGATAAAATAGAGGATGAAGAGAAGCAGAGGGGGATAATAATTCATAATTCATAATTTATAATTCATAATTCATAATTCATAATTCCCATGAGAGATGTCAGAGTTGCTAAAAATAAAAGTGAGTTAATCCAATTAGCTCAAGAATTTATAATTGATAAGATCAAAAGTATTACCAGCGCCCGTCACCGTTGCACCATTGCTCTGGCGGGGGGTAGTACACCAAAACCAATTTATGAAGCCATGGCCCAAACTGCTTTACCTTGGGATAAAATTCATGTTTTTTGGGGTGATGAGCGCTATGTGCCACCTACCCACCCCGATAGTAACGAAAAAATGGCACGGGAAGCATGGCTAAATCATGTACCAATTCCTCCCGAAAATATCCACCCCATGCCCACCATGGGTAACAATCCCGCCCTTGATGCCCAACGTCATGAAGGGGAAATACGGGCTTTTTTTGGGCAGGAAGAAGGTTTCCCCACCTTTGATCTAATTTTACTGGGCATGGGTGATGATGGTCATACAGCCTCTTTATTCCCCCATACAGACGCTTTAAATGCGGGGAGGGCGCTGGTAACGGTGGGTAATAAAGGGGATAGTTTGCGCCTCACTTTTACCGCTTCTTTGATTAATCAAGCTGATTGTGTGGTGTTTTTGGTATCTGGAGAGAATAAAATTAATGCCTTAACTCAGGTATTTAGTGATGACGCAGACACCAATCAGTATCCTAGCAAGTTAATCCAACCTCAAGGGGAGTTAATTTGGTTTATCGATCAAGTAATTAATAATTAATATTTACTTATATGAGTTGTGGTAATTAAGTTAGTGACAAAGGCAAAAGGTAATAAGGGGTTTAAATCCCTTGTTAACAAAAATGGCAATTTAAATGTGTCTTAGCTTATCTATTAATTTGGCTGAAAGCCAGAAATACGGTGAAAAAATACTATTTTTTTTGCAGATACTTCATGTTTTTGGCTTTAACTTTAATCACAATTTTAAGTCTTTTTACCAATAAGTAAAATTAAATTTTATTTAGATAAAAAATGCAGTTTTATTCTGTCGAGTCAAAAAGTATTGCTTAAATTAGGGGTAAGTGATTATAATTACTCACTAATGATTTAAAATTTCTATATTTTTGCTTAAATACAAATGTTAATCTTTTCTTAACTTTAAGGTATAAAAAAACTTTTTTTTATTTTAAAAACTGATGTTACGCAAAATATAGAATTAATTGTTGGTGTCAGGTGTCGGGTGTCAGGTATTAGGTATTAGGTTAAAGAATTGACAAGAAACTTATGTTTATTGATCTTTTTGTTGTACAAGAGTCTATTGAGGGAAGGGTTTTAAACCTGAAACCTGCTACCTGCTACCTGAAACCTCCCTTAACATTTGAATCAGTGCGTAACGTCAGTTAAAAAGTGAAAATTTTTGCTAAAATCTGAACGTATTAAATAGTAATTATGATTAGCTCTTATCATGGAAAATCAGTTTTTAAATGTTACCGATAGCGCACCCCTTGGCGGTATCATCGGTGAAATTGCTTTGATGGGGATTAATTACACTTTAGATGATCCTAGTGGTAATTTCTTAATCAATCCCATCACTGGGGAAATTAGTTTAGTTAATCAACTTACTGAAACTATTGATTTTAACGTCACTGTTACTGATACTGATAATAGCTTTACCGTAGTGAATGTGACGGTTAATGTGTTTCCTTCGGCAATTTTAGGCACCGATGATAAAGACGAGTTTGATAGCGCTTTCGGGGATGCTATGTTTATTGGTTTGGCACAAACTTTATTCACTCTTAACGGTGATGATATTGTTGATGTATCTCAAGAAGGCACTGACAACTTCATTGATACTGGCAGAGGTAATGATACGGTTTTTGCTGGTACAAGTAATGAAATTATCCTTGGCAAAGGAGATGACCGTATCTTCGTTGGTTCGGGGGATGGTGGTAATATTATCACTGGGGGTATAGGTGCTGATCAGTTTTGGTTAGTTACTGATGAGGAGGCTATTCCTACTAATATCAATACCGTTACTGATTTTAACCCCACTGAGGATGTTATTGGTTTTGCTAGTACCTCTTTTAATCTTGATAATAAGGGAGATAGATGGGATTATCGTCGTGTAGATGGTGATGTGATCATTTCGGCTCTTGGTGATGATATTGCTATTCTGTTAGATACTACCATTACCGATGGTAATTTTGTTTTTGGGGCTAATGTTCCTATGTTTCCTGATGTCGTCACCGTTAATCTTGCGGTAACTCCATCAGTGGGTTTGGAAGAAGATGAAACGGTATTTACTTTCACTGTGACGGCGGATAATGCGGTAACGGGAGATCAAAATCTGAGCTTGATTTTCGGTGGCACGGCGGTAGGCGCTGATTTTATCGACTCTATTCCTGATACTATCACCATTGCTGACGGGGCAACTTCTGCTAGTTTTACGTTACAAATTTTTGATGATCTTTTAGTAGAAGGTACAGAAACCGCTACTTTTACCCTTGGTAATCCTTCTGATGGTATCGTTATTGGTGATAATTCTGCGGTGAGCGTTACTATTGAGGACAATAATGAGTTACTTGAGTCTGATGTTGTTAGATTCACAGCACAAGAAGCTCAACTGGGTAGTTTAATTTATGATTTTACCAATGTTGCTGTTGATGTTAACACTCAAGCGGATGATAATGCTTTAGCTGAAACTGATGCTGACTTTAATAATATCGTTGGTTTGTATAAAGTTGAAAATATGGAGGGCGCTATTTTTGATGTCTTTGATGTCAATAATAATGGTGCTACTGATGATTTACTTAATCCGAATGATGATGGTTACGCAGAAACTGCTATTCGTTCTCATGTCAATAATTTTGTATTACAATTAGGTTCTCAAGGAAATCCTAATTTGAATAGCACTGCAGAGGATTTTGGGGATGTAATTCTGTTTGGTGGTGAAATGTATGCTCCCTTTGTTATTGCCAATGGGGGTAATTTGATTCCTAGTGGTGGTACTATCGAAGAAGGTTTTGATGCTTTTGTTGAGAAAAATCCTGACAATATTCGGGCTATGCCGACTAATTTCACAACTCATGAGGTGGCTTATTTTGGGTTTACACCGGCTAATCCTGATGGCACGGCACATTTACAAAACAGAGGAAATAATGTCTTTGGTTTTGAGGATTTACCGGGTGATTTAGGAATTAGCGATTTTGATTTTAATGATGCGGTTTTCCGCTTTGAGTTTACCCCTGTCAATACGATAGTTTAGTGGTAATTAATAACGCTTAATTTTACTTTTTTGTGGTGAGTCTTTGGCTCACCATGTCATGAGTTTTAAAAATTATCAATATTAACAGCGCCCTCCACACCACGGCGAAGGGCGCTATTCAAACAATCTTGAGCAACTTCAATAAGGGTAACGGGTTCGATGGCTTGGGTGGGAATGCCCGTAGCAATGCCAAAACTACAACTGATGTAATCGCTCACCTGAGAATAATTATGGGGAATTTGTAAGTCGGCTAAATGATCGGTAATTATTTCTGTCACCCTTAGCGCCCCTGTCTGATCTGTATTCGGTAGTAAAATAGCAAAAGTATCCTCGGTGAAGTGCGCTACTAAATCCCCCGGGCGCCTCGCTTTCGATTTTAAATTCTCTGCAATCATCAACAAGCAACTACCCACTATCTCTCCTTCATGATTTTGTTGATAAAGATCAAAATCATTGATTTGCATCAATATTAATGATATATCAGTACCCTCCATATCACCGAGGGAAGTGCGCTGGCGAGAAGCCCTTAACCATTCTTTTTCTAAAGTTTCCTCCAAAAATTTACGACTAGGTAAAATACTTAAAGTTTCTTTGATTTTTTGATTATTTAACTCTGAAGTAGCCTTTTTTAAAGCTTCTTGTAACTTTTGATAATTGGGGATAATTTTATGTAATTGTTTTGTGGTTTCTTCTAAATTATCTTTTAACGTTTTAAGTGATAACTGTTGCTCAATGCGATGCTTTACTTCTTGTAACTTGAAAGGATAATTAATATAATCATCAGCGCCCGCCTCAAAAGTCAAATCTGCATCAAAATTACTATCATCTCCATTGATAAATATAACGGGAACATCTTTTCCCTTTTCTAACAATTTAATTTTTTTGCAGACTAAATAACTATCATGATCTGGTAAATTACTATTAATTAAAATTAAGTTAGGGGATTCTACTTGTATTAAATCTAATAAATCAAACTGACTATTTACAGCAATTAAATTATAATGTCTTTCCCTAAACAGACTCTCAAAAAAATCAATTCTTTCCGATAAATTATCCAAAATAATAACGCTTTTTTTCATTGCACCTGATTATATATTATAAAAATAACGGCTCTTCTACAGTAGTTATGAGAAATTAATAATAAATGATGAATAAAACCTTTGATATATAATAGTTTCGGTATTTTAAAAATGTAATTATTATAAATTTATGGTTTGCATTCCACCTAATACCTGACACCTAATACCTGACACCTTTTTTTAGACATAATTTATCATACTCAAAGTAGAAGAGCCAAATTAACTTTAATGGACTAATTTTTAAATTATTGTATCATGAAGTAAGTTAAGCTGATTGAGAGAAAAATTTATATCAGTTCTCATCAATTTCTGGCAAACTTTAACTTGAGAGAATTTTATTTTTATCAAAAGCAATTAAAACTTCTTCCTTGTTGCTTTGTCGAAACTGAACATTTTAGAATAAAATAACTCCCTTGCCCTTTTGAATGTCTCACTGCCATAGCAAAACAGTCCAAGTTAACCTAAACTTGTACTTCAAAAAAAAAACCTAAAATACCTTGACAAAACCTAGGTAGAGTTGGCTATAATAATTAGTGTAACAAAGCAATGGGACGTCGCCAAGCGGTAAGGCAGCGGGTTTTGGTCTCGCCATTCCTAGGTTCGAATCCTAGCGTCCCAGTTTTAAAACAGTGAAAGTAGTTTTCGTAAAGCTGAATTTTCAAGAAATGCTATGACGTTTTTTGAGGTTAAAATACTATTGATTAACTTCATAGAAGTTTTATAAACAAAAAGAATACTATCCGCTATGATGAAAGAACGATTAAAACATCAATGCTAAAGAAAAAATGGATGGTTTTAGTATTCTTCAGGCGCAACAAAAAGACTTTTGTCAAAGGGTAAATTCCGATAATTTATTAATTTCCCATCAAAACACTATTTATAGTGAAGCTACCACTATTAACCATCAAAAAATAGTTGACATCACTGATTCTTTGAAAACTATCATTGGTGAACCTCACGGAGAAAACTTATATAAAAAAAGATTTATAGAAAAAATCGGACAAGAAGCATTTAAACTTCGCTATAGTAGCTTAGTTCGCCCCGTAATGGATAGAGAATCGGGAGAGGTGATAAACGATAATATTTTTTGTCTCAAGCAATATCCTCAAATCAAGATTCTAGTAAAAACAATCTATTTGGAACAGGATAAAATTTGCTGGAATTTAAGTCAAGAAGAAATTAATCATAATCAGATTTTCATTGGTTGTTTATGTCGAGAAAATTTTGACCCTAACACTGAGCATTATACAGTAATTTTTGGCGGTTTTATTCCTACTAAACTAATCGAGAAAAAAATTATTGAATATCGTCTCTATCTTGATGATTTGTGTTATAATGGCGGTCTAAAAGGTTATTTAGAGTCATTAATCAGCGAAAGTAGAGACCCTTTTTATATAGCAAAACAACATTGCTTAAAAGGAGAGTACATTAATGCTATCAGCAGTTACAGCCAAATAATAAGTCAAAGTAGCTACAATGAAAAAGCCTACTTATTACGAGCTATTACCTATTATAAAAAAGGGGATAAGTTATTAGCTATTAAAGATTTATCAGAAGCTATTAATCTTAACCAAGACTATTTATTAGCCTATCATTGGCGAGGTTTTATATACGAAGAAATAAGAGAGTATGAACAGGCACTAAAAGATTATACAGAAGAAATAAGGATCAGCCCAATTTCTTTTCTAGGTTACTATAAGCGCGCTTTTATTTATACTAAATTAAAGGATTATTTGCGGGCGCTGGATGATTTTAGTACCTCTCTAACTATTAATCCTAGTTATTATTTATCCTACTATAATCGTGCTTATGTTTATTTTCAATTAGGGGATAAACAAGATGCTTTAGATGATTATGATCGAGCTTTAAGTATCAATCCGTATTTATTTCAAGCCCATTATGGCATTGGAGTTATTAGTCAATTAATGGGTAATTATAATCGTGCTATTGCGTCTTATTCTGAGGCGATACGTCTTGAGCCAAGATACGAAAAACCTCATTACAATTTAGCTATTTTACAGGCAAATTTAGGTTACTATCAAAAAGCAATTCAAACCTACGAAAATATTTTAGAAATTAAGCCTGACTTTATTGAAGCAAAGTACAATCAAGAAGCGCTAATTAAGATTCAAAGAGAGGAGGGAAATATTTTGGGCAACAAAGAAAAAGTAGAGAATAATCAACAGAAAAAAATTCCTCATTTAGTCAATGTTGATACGAAAAAAACTTTTATAAAAAAAGATTAGTTAGAACCTCTTTGGAAAGTTATAATTTTGATAATTGCTCCCTCCAGCGCACCTCATCACCGCTTTAATCACCGATAGAGGTATCTGTAACGCCTCTGCAGAAGGAATTTTAGGGTTGTATTCCGAATACAGTCGCTTAAGAAGACCAAGAAAATAAATGAAATCTATCTTCCTTTTCTTATGAAGCAGGGTTTTTGCAAGGTCGAGGTAAAATTGCATTTTTCTTACTCACTTGAGCTGACTTCTCTTATTAGCGTAATGGAGATTTATTGCAAAGGGATTTATTGGCTTAAACCGATATCCCACAATAAAATAAATTTCATTGCTAACAGCTTAACTCTACTAAAGTGAGTCTTTTAAATCAAAAAATCAATATATAAAATATTAATCGATTAATTATTAGTTAGGGTTTGCTGAATAAATCAAAACCCTTTTAAAACAGGTTCTTAGAGTCATTTTTTCTTGTTTAGTATCCTAAATTAATTGATTTTGTAGGAGAGCTTAATTGGAGGGCGCTGAAAAAGCGGTGTTGTTGGGTAAAGTTGATATAATAGTAGATTCTAAGTATGTAAAATTTATTAAAGATAGATTATGTTTTGGGCGGATAAAATAGCCAGTAATTCCCAACAAGAAGAATTAGTCAACGACTCTAAAACTCCCTCCGGTAGAGTTCACGTTGGCTCAGTGCGAGGAGTTATCATTCATGATGTGATGTATAGAGCCTTAAAAAGAGCCAATAAACCCGTTAAATTTACCTACGGAGTTGATGATTACGATGCTTTAGATACCATACCGTATTATTTAGACCCTGAGAAATTTGCTCCCTATCTTGGTTATCCTCTTTGTAATGTGCCTTCCCCAGATGAAAAAAGTAGTGATTATGCTAAATATTTCATGGAAGAATTTCTCGAAGTATTTAACTATTTGGGGGTAGAAGCAGAGATTTATTATCTTAGAGACTTATATCGATCTGGCAAGTTAAATTCTTATATTGATAAATTTCTCCACAGCGCCCGTACCGTGAGAGAGGTATATTTAGATGTGAGCAAAGCGAAAAGAGCGGATAATTGGTATCCTTTCCAAGTAATTTGCGAAAATTGTGGCAAAATCGCTACTACTGTCACCACTGACTACAATGGCAAAGAGGTATTTTATACCTGTGAGGAAAATGCCACCAGTTGGGTGAAAGGTTGTGGGCATTCTGGCTGGGTATCTCCTTTTGATGGTAATGGCAAACTACCATGGAAGGTGGAATGGGTGGCTAAATGGGATTTGGTGGGTGTTACCATGGAGATGGCTGGAAAAGATCACTCCCAAAAAGGAGGCTCTAGGGATGTGGCTAATGCCATTTGTCGCCGAGTTTTAGGGAAAAATCCTCCTTTTCATTCTCCTTATGAGTTTATTTTAGTCAATGGTACAAAAATGAGTTCTTCTAAAGGAGTGGGATCAAGTGCAAAGGATATGGCAGAATTATTACCACCAGAAATTTTGCGGTTTTTAATGCTGAAAACTCAGCCAAAAACTGTGATTAATTTTGAGCCTAACTATGATAATATCACCCGTTTATTTAGGGATTATGACAATCTTTTAAATAGTTATGCTAATTTACAAAAAGAGCAAGAAACGGTTGAGTTAGATAAGACTTTATTACCTCTGTTTTATGCACAATTAAAGGATGAAATTAAGCCTCATTATACTTTTGATATTAGTACGTTAATTTCTTTGTTACAAGTTCCCCATTTGGATATAAAAGCAGAAATTATTAAACGTTCAGAAGTGGAGTTAACTGAGTATGATTGGGAAAAAATTAATCAACGGATTAAAGTTGCTGAAAAGTGGTTAGCTGATTATGCTGATGAGGATGAAAAGTTAGTCATTTATTTTGATGAAGTGCCGGAAATTACTAAGCAATTAACTTCAGAGCAGGTTGATTATTTACGAAAACTAAAAGAGTTGTTAACGGATTTGGCTCAGTGGAATGGGGAAGAATTACAAACTGCTTTATTCACTGCTACTAAAGAGTTAGGAGTTTCTCCTAATGTAGCTTTCCCTGCGGTTTATTATGCTTTTTTGGGTAAGGAAAAAGGACCAAAAGCTGGTTATTTGTTTTCTTATTTAGATCGAGATTTTGTTTTACAAAGATTAGCTGATGTGGTGGGTAATTAAGGTTAGATATTTTTAAGATTTGCCCTCACCCCAACCCCTCTCCCACAGCAGGGTGTTTTCAAAGTCAGGATCAAAATTGATTTGTTTTTGACAAGAAGACAATATAAGGATGATCCCCCCCAACCCCCCTTAAAAAGGGGGGAGATTCAGGGAGACAGGAGGATTTTTTACTATTAATTGATTTATTAGTAGTTAAAAACCTCTGAATTTCAGATTATTGGCTAGTTTGAGAAACTAACATTTTTGAGAATGAAAACGCCCTGCACAGGAGAGGGGAGTATTATTAGACAAAATTAATAAAGTAATAAGGTTATGATTGAAAATAAATTAAATCAATTACAAGATATTTTCAGAGAAGGGGGGAGGGCGCTGGTTGCCTATTCTGGAGGTATTGATAGCACTTTAGTGGCAAAGGTTGCCTATGATGTTTTAGGTAAAGAAGCCCTTGCTATCACGGCGGTATCGCCTTCTTTGTTGCCTGAAGAGTTAGACGAAGCACAACACCAAGCGCACGTCATCGGTATTTCTCACCAGTTGATTTACACAGAAGAGATGGATAATCCTAATTACACAGCAAACCCTGTCAATCGTTGTTATTTTTGTAAAAGTGAATTACACGATAAATTAAAAGTAATCGCCCAAGAAAGGAATTATCCTTATGTGATTGATGGTGTTAATGCTGATGATTTGCAGGATTATCGCCCCGGCATTCAAGCAGGAAAGGAAAGACAGGTGAGATCACCTTTAGCGGAAGTGGGTATAAGTAAGTTAGAAGTGAGGGAATTAACTAAAATTTTAGGTTTGCCTTGGTGGGATAAGCCTTCCCAACCTTGTTTATCTTCTCGTTTTCCCTACGGTGAAAGTATTACCCCTGAAAAATTGCATCGGGTGGGGCGCGCTGAAATTTATCTCCGCAATCTCGGTTATCGTAGTTTGAGGGTGCGCTCGGAAAATGATACGGCTAGAATTGAGTTAAATCCTGAGCAAATTGTTGCGTTTACTACTGAAGTAGATTTGCCTAAGTTAGTCAAATCTTTTCAAGATTTAGGTTTTATTTATGTCACTCTTGATTTAGAGGGTTATCGCAGTGGTAAATTAAATCGTACTCTTGCTACTACTAATATGAAATAATTAATTAGGGGTTGCTGAAAAAGTAGTGTCGTTAGGGGAGTGGGAAGTGGATAGTGAAAAGGCTTATCAATTAAAAACTTGGCGTTGCTGATTTGAAATATGTTTTTGCTTGGGGTAGGGAATCGGGAGTAGTAATAATATTTTGAGTATTATATATTTGCTGTAATTCATTAATGTTTCATCCCACAATTTAGTAACCCCTAATTAAGGAATTAGCATAATCCAGCGCCCCTTGCCGATCATTAAATTTCCCTTCAAGATATGCAATTTCTACCTCAGTTAAAATAGTTTTAATCAAAGGGCTAGGTTTCATATTAAGATGATTAATTAAATCATGCCCCGAAATTAACGGGCGGGAGTGCGCTATCAAATCATCAGGATTAAAATAACGATTGAGCAATAATTCTATTACTGGAAAATCAGCGCCCTTCACCCCAGCCACCACCATTAAAAGCGGTAAAATATTACCAGTATTAACAAAGAAAAAATACTGCTCTCTGATGGTAATATTTATATCAAATTTGAAAATATCTGGTAAATATTTAATAATAGTATTTACTACTTTAATTTCTTGATTAGAACACTTTAAGTTAACTAATTCCTCTTTAACTTTTTTTTCATCACTACTCACTAAAAAAGCTAATTTTATTAATATATAATTTGTAATATTTAATTGACAAAAATCATTATTTGTGCTGTGTTTTGAAGAAAAATAAGAATATTTTTGAGCTAAAAGAGTAATAAAATCATCAATATGGCTTAATTCTTGTAAAGATTGAGCTGTAAGATTTGGTAAACAAAAAGATAAAATTTCATCTTGATTTGCTAAAGATAAATATTGAATATAATTATCACTAGCTAAAAGATAATCTAATTCAGTTTTGACCCTTTCCATCGCTACATGAGAGAGGGAGGGCGCTAATTCTTGGATAGTTTTACGAGTATCGGAATCAATAGTAAAATTGAGCTGAGAAGCCTGTCTATAGGCACGAAAAAGACGCAAAGGATCATCCTTCAAATTTTCGGGTGATACCATACGAATTACACCATTTAATATATCTTTTTCACCGTCTAAAGGATCAATCAATTCTTTTCCATGAAGATTAGCGGCAATAGCGTTAAGACGATAATCACGGCGTTGTAAATCATGATATATAGTATCTCCTTCCTGTTGAGCAAAATCGAGGGTAACATTAGCCAAAACTACCCTAGCAATTTGCCTTTTTTGATCTAACACCACAAAACCGCCATGGTAAAGAGTAGCGATTAACTGCGCAGTTTTTATGGCATCACGGGGTAAAACAAAATCTAAATCAATGGTATCACGGTGTCTTTGTAAAAAAGCATCACGCACAGCGCCCCCCACCACATAAGCAGTCTCAGGAATTACACTTAAATCAATAGGTAAAATGGAACGTAAAAAATCAATAATCTCTAGGTTTTTCATGACTATATATGGGAATTAATCAATTATTAGAAAATATCACTCCCCTCTCCCTTCCTCCCCTTGCTAAGCAGGGCGTTTTCATTCTCAAAAATGTTAGTTTCTCAAACTAGCCAATAATCTGAAATTCAGAGGTTTTTAACTACTAATAAATCAATTAATAGTAAAAAATCCTCCTGTCTCCCTGAATCTCCCCCCTTTTTAAGGGGGGTTGGGGGGGATCATCCTTATATTGTCTTCTTGTCAAAAACAAATCAATTTTGATCCTGACTTTGAAAACACCCTGCTTGCTAAGGGGAGGCTAGAAGGAGTTGAGAGGGGTTGGGGGAGAGGGAAAAGCATTATAAATTTATTAAAAATACGTTACAGTTTTTAACACGATAATTAATCAAAAAATAATTAATTTAAGTTACCCTAATAAATGAGCAATTTTTATTATAAGAGGTTCTATGTCTGACTTGAATCGTGGCATTATGAAGTTTGAGGGCGCTGATAAGCCCGTTATTGTAGGAGTTTCCGCCGTTTTAATTCTGGGAAGTATTATCGCCTTAGTGGTGTGGGCGCTTAATTCAGCCTACGCTATATAGATTTATTTTTTATTAATTTATCATAACCACTGTAGAAGAGCCGTAGCAAAAAAAGGAATAAAAATAATCTTAGTTCAATTTATTGAACGATTTGCCCATTAGCCGTGTAATTCATTACACGGTGGGTAAATTACTTGGCGTTGCATTTTTATGAGATGATTTATAATGAAGGAAAAAGTTTTATGACAG